>JAAYPI010000054.1 GCA_012519885.1 Bacteroidales bacterium | reverse complement strand
TCAATGCAATATTTTATGCATATCCTTTATGCATGTAACTCAAATTAAAAGCAACTACATTTTTTTAATATGTAAAAATGCAACTATATTGTAAATCAAATACATACCTGAGGTGTAAGGACTATATATAAACACTTTCACCTTGCACCTCACATGTAATAAATTCATTAATTTATTTTGAATAAGATATATATTTAATCTTCATGTCAATTAGTTTTTTATTTTATTTTTAACCTTTAATTGCTTACTTTTGTAGTGTAAATTTTAAAATACTTTATTGTTGCGTATAACATTCAAATTTAAAAGAATATACGAATGTTTAAAAGAAAGTTTGCTTAAATAAGACTTTGTGGACAAAGTTAAAATGACATACGTTCATTGATGATATAGTTCCTTAATTGGAGCAAAAGAGTCTGAGTTTAAAGGTGACATTGACTGTTGAATTTGCAATGTCCTTAGTTGGAGTGGTGACATTCTCCTCATTGATAACAATGATGTTAATTCAAAACTTTACGACTATCATAGACAAAATCAAAAGTGTAGTAGTTGGGGTTGCTCTCGTGGGGAGAATGGTACCTACTCCAAACTATAAGACATTGAAACCTACAATTAATTAATCTGGATTCAGAATTGAGAGTAAGGGGCTTCGAGTCCCCCTCTCCCCACCTCCTAAAATTTGATTTTATGAATGAAAATGATGAAGTAAATATTGTTCCACAAATGGAAACACTTGAAACAGAAGTGAAGAAATTCGCTGACGGACTACCATATTGGGCAAAATACCTTGCAGAAAAGATTCTGTCAGGAAATGCAATTTCGGATAATGATATCGATACTTCATTTTCATTTTTGCTCGAAGAGCTGAATCTCAATGAGGAAACAGAAAAATCCGAAATTGAAATTAGTTTCAATTCAACAAATTCTGGAAATTACAAGTCGGATTTACTCTTAACCAAACTTGAAAATGTTGAAGGTGTAAACTCTTTAACCGAAAATCAAACTATTGATTTTAGCTCAAACCTCTCAATTGTTTATGGTGCAAATGGTTCAGGCAAATCAGGTTATGTAAGGTTGCTAAAAAAAGCATTTTATTCAAAAGCACCAGAAAATATTTTACAAAATATTCATCTTGAAAGTGGGCACAAACCTGTAAATGCAAAGTTCACTTTTAAGTCTAATAATGCGAATATTCCATTATTATACTCGCAGAAAGATAATCCAGAATTTGGGCAGTTTGCGGTTTTTGACGGAAAAGGTTTGTTTAAGCAACTGGCTGAAAAAAATGAGTTTGAATTTAGACCGGCAGGTTTGAGTTTTTTTGCTGAATATACTACTGCTGTTAATCGTGTTGAAAATAAGCTAAATGCCTTTATAACAACTAAGAATTCAGGAAGCACAGCAAATGACCTATCTGATTTGTTTGACGGAGAATCAGAAATTAAAAACATTGTTCAGAATCTAAACGCTCAAACAAACATTGTTGACCTAAAAAAACACACGCCTTTTTCAGTTGACGATAAAGCGGAAAAAGAAAATAATCAGAAACAATATGATGAACTTCTTTTAGCTTCAAAGGGAAAGGAGAAGGAACTTAAAGGCCTTGAAGCAATAAAAAAGCAGTTAGAAGATAATAAAACTTCAATCGAAGCCCTTAATAAATACTTTCAGGGTGAATATCTAACTGAAATCAAAGATGCGATTACCGATTGTATAACCAAAGAAGCAATAGCAAAAACCGAAGGGACTGAAAACTTCAAAACAGATAAAATTGAAGGAATCGGAACCGAAGAATGGAAAGATTTTATAGCAGCAGCCGAAAGATTTGCAAAAAAACAGAAAACTGAAAATATATTTTATCCAGAAAGTGGAGACAACTGTTTGCTTTGTCAGCAACCACTTTCAGAAAATGCGGAAAAACTAATTTCAAATTATTGGAAATTCATTAAGAGTGTAGCAGAGGAAAATGCAAGAAAAGCACAAGAAGTACTCGAAAAGATAAGGCAAACATTTGAAAAATTAAACTTTGACTTGTTTCCTTACGATAATACGCTTTCAGTTTGGCTAACCGAAAAATATCCAACCGAAATTGAAGTATTAAAACAACAATTGTCAAAACAAAAAATATTAGCTCAAAATATAATTTCTGATATTCAAAAAAAAACAGGAAACAATAGAACAGAAATAAAAACAAGTAGAGAACAACATGATATTATTGTAACTGCTATCGATGAATCTATTAGGGTTATTAAAGAGGATGAACAAGCAAAGCAATTGGAAATATTACAGAAAGCAAAAACACTTTTAAAACACAAAGAAAAGTTCAATACCCATTTTTCAAAATTTGAAACGTACGTAATTAATCAAGTATGGATTAAAAAGGCACGAAAAGCAAATTTTGCAAAGCGAAAGATAACAGATGCCGAAAAAGCCCTATCGGACAAATATTTCAACCAAAGATACATAGATGTTTTCAATGAAGAGTGTCAAAAACTCAACGGTAATTTTGGGATTGACATCAATCATACAGGTTCAGCAGGTAAGTCATATAGACAACTTAAATTAAAAGGAAATAATCCAAATGCTGTTTTAAGTGAAGGTGAACAAAAGGTAATTGCTATTGCCGATTTTCTTGCAGAAATGCAGTTATCGGAAGTGAACAGAGGAGTCATTTTTGACGACCCTGTTACTTCGTTAGACAACGATAGAAAAAAACAGATTGCCGAGCGCTTAGCTTATCAGGCTACTTCAAAACAATTAATCATTTTTACTCACGATTTGGTTTTCTTTTACCATGTCAAAAATTTTAGCAGAAAGTATCTAAATGGTATTAACAACAGTTTTATTCATCATTCATTGGAGCTTGAAAATTCTTTATGTGGAAAGGTTGTCGCAAATACAAGTCCTGCAAACGAAGGACAGTATCATGAACCAACAAAAGCTGAAGAATGGCTCAGAAAAAGCAAAGCTGCAAGTGGTAGTGATAAAATTGATTTTTCTAAAGCAGGGCTTTCAGCATTGAGGTCTTCCTACGAAGCGTTGGCGATATTCACAATATTAGGAGGAGCAGTTCAACGTTTTAACCCACAAATAAGAATGGGGAGATTAAAAGACATTAAGTATGACAAAACATTAATTGAAAGCGTTATTGAAAAGCATGGTGAAATTTCGGATTTAATTGAAGGTCATTTGCCTTCAGATGAATTTGGAATTATTCCAAGTCCTGAAATCCTTGAGCAGCAAATAAAAGATTTCAAAGAACTAAAACAAAAGCTAAGAGAACAATAAAATCGATATGGACAATTTCAAAAAGTCAAAAGAATTAATTTATGACTTTGAAGAGATATTTTATATTTTGCAATATAGCAATTTAACATAAATGTTTATATCTGATACACGTTTTGATATACCATAGTGTAACTGCTTGATAATCAGAGCTGATTATGGCCTTTCCAGTACTAATAAAACTACAAATTCAGCTCTTCAAAAATTATAGAGTATAAAATACCAATGAGCCCCTAACGCTTGAAATGATTTTGAATTGACATAAAACTTTAATGAATCATCATAACAATGTCAGTGGTGGAGTATTGCGAAGCAGTTCTGAGCCTATGAAGGTAGTATCGGGAAGATATGGTGATATTAAAGTACATTATGAAGCCCCACTCTCTAAAGACTTACCGCTATTGTTGGAGCAGTTTTTTGAGTGGTATATAACTTTTGAGGAATCAACTTTAGGTGCAATAGGTG
>JAAYPI010000206.1 GCA_012519885.1 Bacteroidales bacterium | reverse complement strand
CATGTTGAAGTGGCTATTCAATACAATGATAGTTATAACGAAACTATATTTTCTTATGCTAATAATATCCGTACTCAAGAAGGGGGTACTCACGAGGCAGGTTTTAAAGCTGCAGTGACTAGAATTATTAATGATTACGCTAAGAAAAATAATATTTTAAAAGAAAATGAAAATAATCTGACCGGAGAAGATATTAGAGAAGGTATGGTGGCAATTATTAATGTTAAAGTCCCAGAGCCTCAGTTTGAAGGTCAAACTAAAACTAAATTAGGTAATAGTGAAGTTAGAGGAATAGTAGAGGGAGTTATAGGAGAATATTTGAATATTTTCTTAGAGGAAAATCCTTCTGTAGCTAAAAAAATTATTGAAAAAGCTGTTAGTGCAGCTAGAGCTAGGGAAGCGGCGAGAAAAGCCCGGGAATTAACAAGGAGAAAAAATGCTTTAGAAAGTACTACTTTACCTGGTAAACTGGCCGATTGTTCTTTAAAGGACCCTAGTTTATGTGAATTATATATTGTTGAAGGTGATTCTGCTGGTGGTTCTGCTAAGCAGGGCCGTGATCGTCTTTTCCAGGCTATTTTGCCTATAAGAGGCAAAATATTAAATGTTGAAAAGGCTAGACTTGATAAAATATTAGGTAATGAAGAAATAAGGACAATAATCACGGCCATGGTGACAGGAATAGGGGAAGATTTTGATATTGAAAAAGCTAGATATCATAAATTAATTATTATGACTGATGCTGATGTGGATGGTGCCCATATTAGAACTTTACTATTAACTTTTTTATATCGCTATATGCCCCAATTAATTGATCATGGATATGTGTATATTGCTCAACCTCCCCTATTCAAGGTGAAAAAGAATAAAATTGAAACTTACCTTTATTCCGAAGAGGAATTAGAAAATCACTTACAAAAAATAGGAAGGGATAATTACTCTATTCAAAGATATAAGGGTTTAGGGGAGATGAACCCCGAGCAATTATGGGATACAACAATGGATCCTAATACTAGAACACTCTGGCGAGTTAATTTAGAAGATGCCATTAAGGCTGATGAAATATTTACAATATTGATGGGTGATAAAGTAGAGCCGAGAAGAGATTTTATACAAAGTAATGCTAAGTATGTAAGAAATCTTGATGTTTAGAGAAAAATGGAAAACTTCTTTAAATATCTAGACTATACACAACTCTGACAAGAGACAAGATGTAGGAAGCAGAATATAATAAATAAAAAAAATATATTTAATCTCATGCTTCTTTATTCTTGTTTCTTGCTTCCTGAATGAAAGGAGTTTAAATAGTGGAAAATTTTAATCATGGTAAAATATTACCTGTTGATATTGAAGAGGAAATGCAGAAATCCTATTTGGACTATGCGATGAGCGTAATAGTAGGTAGGGCCTTACCTGATGTTAGGGATGGTTTAAAACCTGTTCATAGAAGAATCCTTTATTCTATGTACAAAAATGGTTTTACTCCTGATAAACCCCATAAAAAATCTGCCCATGTAGTGGGTGATGTATTGGCTAAATATCATCCCCATGGGGATTCAGCGGTATATGATGCAATGGTTAGATTGGCTCAACCCTTTTCAACCAGATACCCTTTAGTAGATGGACATGGTAACTTTGGTTCTATTGATGGGGATTCCGCAGCGGCTATGCGTTATACGGAAGTTAGAATGGCTAAACCTACTATGGAACTATTAACAGATATTGAAAAAAATACCAT
>JAAYPI010000008.1 GCA_012519885.1 Bacteroidales bacterium | reverse complement strand
CTAAGCAATAATGCTGGTATAATGGTAATAATTAAACATATAGCTCCGAATAAAATAGCATGCGTAATATCATTAGGAAAAACAAAATACATTAAAATCGCTCCCATTATGCCTAAAAAATACAACAAAGTAACAATATTTTCTTTCATTTATTTCCCTATATAAAGTTATATACTCTGCACCCTATAACACATCTATTTTTTTCAATAATCCATCACAAGCATCTTCCAGAATATCTAATACCAATTCAAATCCATCTTGTCCTCCATAATATGGATCTGGCACATAATCATATTGAGAACGTTCACAAAAATCAGTCATTTTATAAATCTTCTTTTGTGCCTCCACTGATGGAGCTTTATCTTTCAAATCATCTATATTGGTATTATCCATACCAACAATTATATCAAATTGTTCAAAATCGCTATAATTAACTGGTCTAGAAATACTTGTTACAGCATACCCTCGGCGGGCTGCGTGTTTACGCATTCGATTATCTGCGGGCTCTCCTTTATGCACTGATATTATACCTGCCGAATCAATAAAAAAATCTTTATCTCTTCCAATTTTGTTTACAACAGACTTCATTACAGCTTCAGCGGCAGCAGAACGACAGATATTACCCAAACATACAAATAAAATTTTTTTCATTTTGTATACTAACTTTTTACAGAGATAGAGATTGCTACTGCAAAAATAAGGAATAATACTGAATTATAACAATTTTAAACAAAATCTTTATCATTCGCTTAATTCGTTATATCACTATAAAGGATCTATATCAATAACAATTCTAGTTTTTTTATATTGATGTAAAAGTGACGCTATACTATTTTGCACCTTTTCCTTTGCTTTTTCAAACGAACTTTGCAACTCTATCTTTACAATAATTTTTTTAATGTATATGTGTTGAATTCTTGATACAGGCGGATTATCTGGACCTAAAACCCTATTGCCAAAACTACGGCGTAAATGACAAGCTAGTTCGTTTACCACTCTATCTACTATCTCCTTATCACTATCTTTAACAAAGATGTGTATTAATCTGCAAAATGGTGGATAATTAAATACTTTCCGCTCTTCGGTTTCGGAACAAAAAAAACCATGATAATCATTATTTACAATATAATTTACAATCGGATTGTGTGGAGAAAATGTTTGAAGTACTACAGTTCCCTGTTTTTGTTTCCTTCCAGCTCTACCGCTTACTTGAACAAGCATCTGAAAAGCCCTTTCGTTGGCTCTAAAATCAGGATAATTAAACAAATTATCTGCATTTAAAATTCCTACTAAACTAACATTATCAAAATGCAAACCCTTCGTTATCATTTGTGTCCCGATAAGCACATCTATTTGATGATTTTCAAACGCCTGAATAAGTTTCTTATAAGCATTTTTTTTCGAAGTAGTATCTACATCCATCCGAGCAGTTCGAATACCTGGGAATAATTTACCTAATTCCTCTTCAATTTTTTCTGTACCAAAACCTCTATCTTTCAACTGATTATTTCCACACTGGGGACATTGAGTTGGCAACTGTTCTGTGTAACCACAATAATGACACGATAAATAATTAGCAAATTTGTGATATGTAAGACTTACATCACATGCCATACACTTTGGCACCCAACCACATTGTTGACATTCAACATAGGATGAAAATCCTCTCCTATTCTGAAACAGTACCACCTGCTGATTTTGTTCAATAGCCTCTTTAATTTTTTCAATTAAGAACCAAGAAAACATCGATTTCATTCTATTCTTTTTATACGCATCTGCTACATCAACAACACGAATTACTGGCAACAATACATTTTGATACCTCGAAGCAAGAGACACATAGGCATATTTTTTTACACTTACATTGTAATATGTTTCAATAGCTGGAGTGGCAGTACCCAGTAATACATTACTCTGGATAATAGAAGCCAACATAATTGCAGCATTCCGAGCATGGTATCGTGGAGCTGGATCTACTTGTTTATAAGATTGTTCGTGTTCTTCATCTACAATAATAAGACCAAGATTTTGAAAAGGCAAAAAAATAGATGAACGAACTCCAATAATAATTTTATAGGGGTTTGGCGACAGTAAATTTTGATATACCTCCGCACGTTCTTGATCAGAATATTTTGAATGAAACACCCCTACCTTGTTACCAAAAGCTTGCTCCAAACGTTGCAATAATTGTATAGTCAACGCTATTTCTGGCACTAAATACAACACTTGTTTATCTTTATGTACAGCATCTTGTATTAATTGAATATATACCTCTGTTTTTCCACTTGAGGTAACTCCATGTAATAATACTGGTTTTTTCGTTTCAAAATACCCAACAATCTCTTTGTATGCTCTTTCTTGATCGGGCGATAATACAAGCTTATTTTCGGTTAATGATGAAGTCTCTTGAAAACGTGAAATAGGTAATTTATATACTTCTAATACCTGTTTTTTTATCAATTCGGATAGCACAGCTTCTGAAACAGAAGCTCGTTGAAGCAAAACAGACTTTTCTATAGGGATGGGCTTTGTGCTATCATCACATTGAGCGATATCTATAAAGGTTTCGAGCAAGTGCACTTGTTTTTTTGCCCGTTTTATTTCTTCAAAAATTGAGTCTATCTTATGTTGAGCTATCCATGTTAATCGCACATACGTAACATATTTTGGTAGAAATTTTTCGGTTACTTCATGGGTAATCGTCAACATATTTTGTTCTACCAATTGCTTAACTGCATACAATGGTTTTTTTATACCTGTTTGTTTAATAAGTTGCTGTATCGTAAGCTGCTTTTTTTGTATAATATACTGGAAAATAGATTCTTGCGTTTTAGAAGAAAAATCAGCACTGTACGTTTCTCTTTCATCAAAATCAGGATGCAATCGTATGATTGATTGGCTTTCTAATCGAAAAACCGAAGGAATAGCAGCCACCATGATTTCGCCCAACGAGCACATATAATACGACGCAATCCATTTCCAAAATGCCAGTTGAGCATTGCTAACAAATTGATTATCGTCTAGAATCTCAATTATTTCTTTTAGTACAAATTCACCATTATGCGAAGAGAGTATCTCTAGAACAACGCCTGTATAAATTTTATTTTTTCCAAATGGCACGACAACCCTCATCCCTTTCGTAAGTTTACCTTGCCAGTTAGCTGGAACCGAATAGGTAAAAGTCGAAGAGATATTGACAGGAAGAATTACTTCCACAAACATCTGGATAGTATTCGAAGACATAGTTTACGAATTTATTACAAAGATAAGAAAAGAAACTACGTGGAAAAAAGATTTTTGTTTGCTATATACCTTCAACATAACAGATATGAAATAATAAAATGAGTTAAAAACAAAAGAGACTATCTTTACGATAGCCTCTTAGTAAAAAATATGCGTTCAATTATTTAAGCACCAAAATCATCGAACATTAGCATTTCGCGAGGAACACCTAAGTCGTATAACATTTTTTCAACAGCATTTGCCATTGGTCCAGGTCCACACATGTAATACTCAATATCTTCTGGAGCCTCATGTTTACTTAGGTACTCATTCAATATCACACTATGAATAAATCCGACATAACCTGTCCAATTGTCTTCAGGTTGAGGATCACTTAATGCAATATTAAATTTGAAATTAGGGAATTCTTTCTCTAATGCTCGAAAATCTTCTTCGTAGAATATTTCGTTTTTAGAACGAGCACCATACCAATAAGAAATCTTTCTATCCTTAATCTTCAACGTATTAAGAAGATGCAAAATGTGAGAACGTAAAGGAGCCATACCAGCACCTCCACCGATATATAACATTTCCCTACCAGTGTCAAGTAGAGGATGAAACTCTCCATAAGGACCTGAAACAATTACTTTATCGCCAGGTTTTAGTGAAAAGATATACGATGACGCAATGCCAGGAGGCACATTCAAAAAACCTCCATTAATTCTATCAAAAGGTGGTGTAGCAATACGAATATTTAACATCACAATATTTCCTTCAGCAGGATAATTTGCCATAGAATACGCACGTACTGTTTCCTCAGTATTGGTACATGTTAAATTCCACATATTAAATTTATCCCAATCACCGCGAAATCTATCTTGAATATCAAAATCAGAAAACTTAATCGCGTATTTGGGTATATTAATTTGAATATAACCTCCAGAAATAAAGTTTAAATTTTCTCCTTCGGGCAATTTAACAACAAATTCTTTGATAAAAGTAGCCACGTTATTGTTAGAAACAACCTCGCATTCCCACTGCTTCACTCCTAAGATAGCTTCATCAATTTTGATTTGCATGTTATTTTTTACCTTTACTTGACAACCTAAACGCCAATTATCTTTTACTTCTTTACGAGAAAAGTGAACTGTTTCTGTTGGTAAAATTTCACCACCACCATCAATAACCTGACATTTGCACTGAGCACAGCTACCACCTCCTCCACACGCAGATGATAAAAATATCTTTTCATTTGCCAATGTAGACAATAATGTAGATCCAGATTCAACTTCTATCTCTTTTTCTCCGTTAATTAAAATTTTAACAGGACCTGATGGAGATAAATATTTTTTAGCAAATAATAAGATTACTACGAGTAAAAGAATTACCGCTAAAAATACCACTATACTAGTGCCTATCATAATAGGACTTACAGATAAAAATGTCATATAGTTATTTTTTTAAATGCTGTTTTGTATCTTAAATTTATTAGACTTTTAAGCCAGAAAAACACATGAATGCCATCGCCATCAACCCTACTACGATAAATGTAATTCCCAAGCCTTTTAGAGGTGCTGGTACATGTGAATATGCCATTTTTTCTCTAATTGCAGCTAATCCAACAATTGCAACAAGAAAACCTAGACCCGATCCCATTGCAAAAACAGACGCTTCGCTAATGGAAGTAAAATTACGTTGTTGCATAAACAAAGAGCCACCCATAATAGCACAGTTTACAGCAATTAAAGGTAAGAAAATACCCAAAGAGGCATAAAGAGCAGGAGAAAATTTCTCCACTACCATTTCAACCAATTGTACAATACCCGCAATAACAGCAATAAATACGATAAAACTTAAGAAACTTAAATCTACCCCATCAATTAACACATTAGGTTTTAGCACATAATTCTCAAGTAAATAATTAACTGGCAATGTTATAAACTGCACAAACGTTACAGCTACACCTAGACCAAAAGCAGTTTTAACATTCTTAGAAACGGCTAAAAAAGAACACATTCCCAAGAAATAGGCAAAAATCATATTATCGACAAAAATCGACTTGACAAATAAGCTTGATAAATTTTCCATTCGTTCTGAATTTACTAGGTTGTAATTAATTATCTTGTAATTGTTTTACTTTTGTACGATGAGCCCAAATAATAATAGCTAAAATAATCAGTGCCATTGGAGGCATTACCATTAAACCATTATTGACATAACCCGATTCGTAAACACTTGCAGGGATAACATGGAATCCAAGTAATGAACCAGAACCAAGCAATTCGCGAAAGAAGGCTACAATAACCAAAATTAATGCATAACCAAACCCATTACCCAATCCATCTAAAAAAGATTCCCAGGGTCTATTAGACATAGCAAATGCTTCTAAACGTCCCATCAATATACAGTTAGTAATAATTAATCCTACATATACGGACAACTGTACACTTACATCATAGGCAAAAGCCTTTAGAAATTGACTTACGACAGTTACTAAGGTAGCCACAACAACAAGTTGCACTATAATACGAATACGAGTAGGAATGGTATTTCGCAACAATGAAATAATAACATTTGATATGGCAACAATAATAGTTACAGACATTCCCATTACAATAGCAGGCTCGAGTTTTGCTGTTACAGCTAAGGCAGAACATATACCTAATACTTGTACAGTAATTGGATTATTCAAACTCAATGGTCCTACAATAACCTCTTTATTTTTTGCAGAAAACAGACTTTTCATACGCTTATTATTTTAATTTTCACATCTACTCTCTAAAAAGAAAAGATGCTATGTGCTAATTATTTATTTAAAAAATTTGTATAGTTTACTAATGTATTCTTTAACATAAGCTCTACCCCATGAGATGTGATTGTTCCACCAGAAATACCATCCACATAATCTTGACCTTCTGCCGTTTTCCCCGGTTTTACAATGGCTATTGACACCAAATCGTTTGTGGTATTTTTTATCTTTTTGTTTGAAAATTGTGATTGGAACACATGAGATGTTATCTCAGCTCCTAAGCCTGGAGTTTCTCCTGCATGAGAGAAATACACTCCATACACGGTATTTTTATCATGATTTAAAGCAATATATCCCCAAATTGGTCCCCATAAACCAGCACCATAAAGAGGGAAAATATATTTAGTTTCTCCATCTATATTGCATTCATATACAGGCAATAAACGAGACGATTCATCTTTTTTTGCTAACTCTGTTTTAATATCAAGATCAAAACCTCCTTTTCTTTCTACCACATCGCCATTAACATTAACAATAAGCTCTTGTGTAATGTATTGCTGGTAGAGAGCTGCGGGATCTTTATCTTGCAAATCTAAATTTAAAGAATATAAAATTTGTTTCTTTTTATCTAATTTTACATTTAAATCTTGTCTTTCTTTGAGCGAACCAGAGAAAAAAGCAAGAACAAATGCTACAATAATAACCATTACCGAGGCATAAACGATTGTATAAACATTGCTATTTGTATTCATTGTTCTAGTTTTTATGCGTTAATAGATTTTGTTGTACGTTTAAGGCGTTTACTAATATTTGCTTGCACAAAAAAATAGTCAATGAGAGGAGCAAAAATATTCATCAATAAAATAGCCAACATCATTCCTTCGGGATATCCTGGATTGAGCACACGGATAACAATAGCCATGGCACCGATTAAAAAGCCAAATATCCATTTTCCCTTTTCAGTACGTGCTGATGTAACTGGGTCGGTAGCCATAAATACAGCTCCAAAACAAAATCCTCCTAAAACTAAATGATAATACCAAGGTAAGTGTGCCATAGTATTTGACTCTGCTCCGAATGTATTAAATAAAAAAGCTGTTATAGCTCCGCCTAAAAAGACGGATAACATTGTTTTCCAGCTAGCTACACGGGTAACGAGCAAAAGGATAGCTCCCAATGCTATAGCAATAACACTTGTTTCACCAATCGATCCAGGAATTAGACCAACAAACATATCCCACCACGAAGTAGTAGCACCTGCCACATTATGTATCACAAATTCCTTGCCTGTTGCAACGGCTGTTTGCCCCAAAGGAGTGGCTCCTGAAAAAGAATCCACTAATTGTCCACCGCCAAGACCAAACACTTCATTTGTTCCAACCCATACCTCATCTCCTGACATTTTGGTAGGATACGCAAAGAACAAAAATGCACGTGCCACCAATGCTACGTTGAAAATATTCATTCCTGTTCCTCCAAACACCTCTTTTGCAAAAATTACGGAGAATGCAGTAGCAACGGCTAACATCCAAAGAGGTAAATCAACAGGAACGATAAGAGGAATAAGTATTCCGGACACTAAAAATCCTTCATGTATTTCTTCTTTTTTCCATTGAGCTACAGTAAACTCAATACCCAAACCAACAACATACGAAACTATAACTTTGGGTAATACCAATGCTACTCCATACAAAAAGATGTTCCAAAATTGAGCTGTTTGTGGATTCCAATATGTGGCAACGAGCTGCCCCGTGGCTAAAAAATGTTGGTAACCAACATTAAACATCCCAAACAGTAAAGCAGGAACTAATGCTATAACAACCATCGACATCATACGTTTAGAGTCAACAGCATCGTGAATATGCGTGCCAGATGTTGATGTTTTGCTTGGCACAAACAAAAAGGTTTCAAACCCATCAAAAACGGAATGGAACATCGATAATTTACCACCTTCTTGGAAGTTGGGTTTAATTTTATCGACTAATTTTCTAAGTGCTTTCAATGTATTAGGTATTTAAATATATTAATAATCAATTCATTTCTTTTCGCAACATATCCAATCCTTCTCTCACAATTTTTTGTAAGGGAACTTTAGACGAGCAGACGAATTCGCATAATGCAACATCTTCTGGTGCTATTTCGTAAATTCCCAAGGCTTCCATCTTATCTATATCATTTGCAATGATGGCTTTAATCAAGAATTCAGGATATATATCCATTGGCAATACACTATCATACTCTCCACTCATTATCATATGTCGTTCGCCTCCTAACAATCGTGCATCTGCTTCGAATGTTTTTTTCGGGTTTAAAAATTGCACTAGTTTAGTAAAATATGTACCACTATTGCTAAATTTATTCCAACGTGGCATTATCCAACCGAACAATTCGTGATTATCATCTCCTTCAGGTATAACTGAGATTTGAGAATGAAAAGGATTTAAAAAGCCATTTTCAGTAATTTTTTCACCAGAAAGCACATTACCACTAATATAGCGTAAAGAAATACCTTGGCTTACGTTTGCTTTTACAATCGGTGTTATTGGAGAACCAACAATTGATGGGTAATACGCTGGCGTTGTAACTTCAGAACCAGTAGATGCTACCAATTTTGAGAAATCTAACGTACCTTTATTTACATATCGACCAATAAACAATACCTCTTGAGGATTGATAGTCCAAACAACCTCTCCTTTGTTTACTGGATTCACATTATTGATTTGGACACCTACATTACCAGCAGGATGAGCTCCCTTAAAATAATGTAAGGTTGCATTTTTCAAACCATCAAATATCCCATTGCCTGCTTTAATCCCTACAGAGACAGGTGCTAAGGTAGACAAGGCTGTAATACCTGCTTGAAAATCGGCTACTTGATCTTTTAAAATAAAAGTGTAATCGGGAGCCAATGGAGCGGTATCGAAAGTAGAGATAAAAATGGCTTTGGGTTGATCATTTGGATTAGCCACGATATCATATGGACGTTGCTTGATAAAAGCAAATAATCCGAGTGATAAAAGCATTTGCTTTACTTCTTTTTCTGAAGCATTTTTCCAATCAATAGTAGGAAAAATTTCTTGCTCCATCTTGAAATCGTTTTTGATAACAATATCCAAAATTTTACGACGTTCTCCTCTGTTTATAGCTACTAATTCGCCACTTACTGGAGAAACTATTCGTAACTCTGGACAATTTTTATCCACAAATAATACTGAACCTACTTTCAGTTTGTCACCAGGTTTAGCTACGGGTTTGGGAATAATTCCTGCAAAATGTTCAGGAACAAAACCAATCAACTCCGATTGTGTCGCTTTTCCTATTATCTCAAGAGGAGCACCTTTGAGTTTAATATCTAAGCCCTTTTTTAGATGTATTACTTTAGCCATAAAAATGAGGTTGAATACTGTTTTTGTAAAAACTTCGCAAAATTAGAAAAAATAACGATATGTACAAGATAAAAGTTCCCTTTTTAACACTTTATTTTTTTACAGATAATAAATAGTATCAAAAAGACAGTTTGCAGTTTCATTTTTTAATTATATCTTTGCCAACAATGAAAAAGGGAAACTACGTAAAATTGATAGTGAGCATATTGCTTTTTCCGATGTGCTCTCTTATGGCGAATGTTTATCACACCCAGATTTTTGATACTGATATTCACACATTACGCGTATACAATCCTAACCAAAAACCTTACTACCCGGTTGTTGATTTACATGTAAATGAATACGTTGAGCTTTCGTTTGACGATTTGCACCCATCGTTTCGTCTTTTTTCGTATAAAATTATACATTGCAATGCTGATTGGACAGTATCGAATGCCACAGAAATAGAATACGCCGAAGGTTTTTCTACTGGAAACATAGAAGATTCGAGTCCATCAATCAACACTTATGTGCCTTATACACACCACTCAATACGTTTCCCAAACGAGAATGTACGATTTAAACAATCGGGAAATTATGCTATCGTAATTTATACTAACAACGATGAGCAACAAGTAGCACTAACAGCACGTGTGTATGTATCGGAAAATAGTATTACAATCAATGGAACAGTGTCTGGAATCACTGATATTGATTATAAAAAAGAGCATCAACAACTCAGTATAGATATTATACCGAACAATTTTACTATCCATAATCCTTACCGCGATATAAAGGTAATTGTACAACAAAACCAACGAATGGACAACGAAGTAAGTAATGTAGTACCCAGTATCGTTCAAGGCAACAAAATTAGCTATATCAACGAACGTAAACTCATTTTTGCAGCAGGCAACGAATTTCGTAATTTTGATTTGTCTGCCACACGGATTTTAAGTCGTCGAATAGAGGATATTTCTTTTGTACAAACGCAGTATCATGCATTACTCTACCCCGACGAAATACGCAAAAAAGCGTGGTACACACAAGATTACGACATCAACGGCAGAATAATTGTGAATATACAAGGTACAACTGAAAATGACACCGAAGCAGATTATTTTTTTGTTCATTTTTCGTTGCCCTCTACACTACTTCCCGAAGACGTATACCTACTGGGACAGTTCAATCATTATCACATGGACAGCTCTTCTATAATGAAGTATAATTACGAAAAAAGATGCTATGAAAAATCATTACTTTTAAAACAAGGAGGATATGATTATGCCTATGTAACACGTGCTCGCGAAAGCGAAAAAGGGACAATGAACACCATAGAAGGAGACTATTGGGAAACAGAAAATGAATATATTGTGTATGTATATTACAGAAGTTTTAACGACCAAAGCGACCGCCTAATTGGAAAAAAAATAATTCGGACAACCAATTAACATTACATTGATATGAAACAATATGATTATGAACTAACTTTCAAAGTGCGAGACTATGAATGTGATTTGCAAGGGATAGTAAATAATGCTAACTACCAACATTATTTAGAACATACACGACATGAATTTTTGCTATCTAGAGGAATAAGTTTCTCAGAATTGCATGAAAAAGGAATTGATGCGGTTATTGCCCGCATTGAAATTGCCTTTAAGTGCCCACTCAGAAGCAAAGATGAATTTGTAAGCAAACTTAACATACGAAAAGAAGGAATTAAAAATGTATTTTACCAAGATATTTATCGCTTGCCTGATATGAAGCTGTGCATTAGAGCCAAAGCAGAAAATGTATGCTTGGTACAAGGAGAGCTAAAAGAATGCCCCGAATTAGAAGAAAAATTAAACGTATTTTACGCTCCACAACTTAGCAAATAAACAGACTGTTTGAACGAAAAGACCTTAACATTTCATCTTTAATCTGATATTTTTTTACTACTTTTGTATTCTAATTGTATTCTACGAAAATGAAGATTGCCATCGTATCTTGTTTTTACCCGTATAGGGGAGGTATTGCACAATTCAATGCAAATTTATACGCTGTTTTAAGTAACGAACATAACGTAAAGGCATTTAATTTTACAAGACAATACCCATCATTGTTGTTTCCTGGAAAAACACAATATGTAACCGACAAGGATACTGCTTTGGCAATAGAAAGCGAACGTGTACTCGATTCGGCAAACCCATTTTCCTATTATTCTACGGCAAAAAAAGTGCTTGCTTATAAGCCTGATGTAATCATATTACGTTATTGGCACACCTATTTTGCCCCTTCGATGGGGTATATTGCTCGCTATGCTACCAAACGTGGATACAAAGTAATCACTATTGCCGACAATATTGTGCCTCACGAAACACATTGGTTTGATACACTTTTTACCAAATGGTTTTTGAAACAAAACACAGCATTGGTAACACTTAGCGAAGCCGTACGAGACGATTTAGTTCGTTTGCATCCTGCTGCTAAACACATGATGAAACGGCACCCACTATACAATCATTTTGGTGAAAAAATATCGGCAGAACAAGCTCGAAAACAGCTACACATTGATAACGACAAAAAAACCTTGCTATTTTTTGGATTAATACGCGACTACAAAGGCTTAGACTTATTGCTCGACGCCATGAACCTACTTGATGACAGTTATCAGTTAGTGATTGCAGGCGAGTGTTATGGAAATTTTGACACATACCAACGACAAATAGACACGAACAAAAACAAACAAAACATACACCTTTTTCATCGTTATATCAACGACAGCGAAGTGCCTATGTTTTTTTCGGCTGCTGATGTTTGCGTATTGCCCTACAAAACAGCTACACAAAGTGGCATTGCTGCCATTTCGTATCATTTTGAGGTACCCCTAGTAATTACCAATACAGGAGGACTAAAAGAAATGGTGGAAACTCCCCATACTGGACTAGTGTGCGAACGAATTGATAGTGATAGTATTGCAGAAACAATCCAACAATTTTTCACCGAAGATAAAACGTCCTTTATAGAAGGTATACAAGCAGAGAAAAAGGCTCTTTCGTGGGAAAATTTTGCACAATCGCTTACCGAATTTATACACAATATCTAGTTACTTTTCAGTGGGATAAATCATATTTTCTGGTTGGATAACTGATAATACTTCTTTTACAAAGATTGCGGCTTCATTTTTTGCATTGGGTAAATCTTGCAACCTGCAATTACCACAATCTTTGGGAGTCATACCTGGAATATCCCCCTCAAAATGAGCAATAAATTGAAAAGTTTCTATCATTAATTCAACAATATCAATGGGTTGCAATGCTCCACGAAGTATAAGATAATTGCCTGTGCAACAACCCATCGGTCCCCAATAAATTACCTTGTGTGCCCATATAGGATGATTGCGTAAAAACGTAGCTGCCAAATGCTCTATTACATGTAGCGATGCAATAGACAAAGCAGGTTGACGATTAGGTTCTTTCATGCGTATATCAAAGGTACTGATGGTTTCGCTTTGTACTAAATCAGTACGCGAAAGGTAAATACCTCTCAACAGACGAATATGATCAATAGTAAAACTGGCTATTTTTTCCATATGTATATGATAAATATTGTTTTAAGATACAAAGATAGAAGTATTATTTGTTTTAGCGACTAAAATATAATTAAAAAAAAAGGATAGAGTTTTTTCACTTTAGAACTGTATCCACCGATTACAAATCGACTTCCGCCATTAGGTTGATTTTTAGCCTACCTAAAACGCCCTGAATGAGGCTCTGGCGAGCTAAGGGTAACAGAGGTGTTTAGCGTTTAGTGTTTAGTGTTTAGTGTTGTTCGTAGTTCGTGCAGAATTAACAACTATCAATTGTCAACTTTCAACTCTCCACAGTACATTCGTTCGAGAGCTTTGCTTTTCGTAGGCACAGCCTACGATGAACTAGGGGTAACTCCGCCCAGCAATAGCAATATGTAATACACTACCAACAGCTAAGGGCAGAAGATGCCATTCGGCACGAAAATCCCAAGGCTAAGCCGTTGGGTTGATACTACGTATGGCTTTCAGCCAACCACAACGCCCTGAAAGGGCAACATAACATCAACCCAACGGCATCGCCTTGAAAAAAAATGCGAATGCATAAAACTGGACACTCGTGCAAGAGACTAACTTTTAACCTCGTTTTTCGCCACAAATATAAATCAATGTATGGAAATTGTGGTGTAATGAGGCTAAAAAAAGACATAATTTTTTGTTTGGTTTGAATAGGGAAAGCTGGAGCTTTCCTTCTAATATGTACAGTTGGTAATGCCGATGCATACAAACAAATAGGACAATGAGACTTTGTCGAAATTGGGCTATATTGTTTGTGCAATCGGTATAACTTCGACATAGCAAGACGCTATGCCGAACACTTAGACTGACGAACTTCACGCTACGGCGAACAAAGGAGTAAACCTATACAGTGTACTAGATGCGTTCTTACGTGATGCTAAAGCTAGGCAGGCTTATGCGGTGTGATTTATTTCGTGTATTCTTCTGATATAAATTTTTTCGATACTAAATCGAACTTATATCTAAAATCTGCGCTCTGTGCAATTAATACATTATCATTCTCAAAACCAATAGAGGAGTAAAAGCCATCACCGTACAATGCTCTTGGGGCTGTTTGTACATTAAATAGAAAATTCCCTTTCAAATCATAAATATGTAAATTCTCCTTGGTTGATAATTGTTGCCAATCTTCACATACAGCGATAAAATTATCATTGATGCAAAAAGCCAATATTCGATACGTAAGACTTATAGAAATAAATTTATTTTCATGTTCCGAATAAAAAACAATGGTATTGGAGTTAAAATTAATTTTTATCATAGACCAAATTCTCCTACAAACCAACCGCTTTGAGGTTGTTGATTAAATTCAAATTGCATTCCACCGCCATTACCCCAACCTTGTTGTACTTGTTCCTTTGCAACTCCTCTGTAAACCTGTGTATTTGAAGGAGGTTGTATTTTTGTATAATGTGTTGGTGCCTCTGGTAGCACAAAATTATTTTTTATTTCTGATGGAGATAAAATACTGCCATCAGATTTCATAATATCTTTTTTTCGCATAAACCAATAACTTTCCTTATTGCTTATAATATTGCCATTTCCATCTACGCTCTTCTTAAAAACACGAACATATTCTTCTGAAGAATTTAGTTTAACTAATGCTACCCTCTTTGGCGCAAGTTTAGCGATAGCGTAACTTGTGCCTAAAACTCCTGAAGTTTGCAACTTCATAACTAACTCATAATAATATCAACCAATCCTTTACCTTCGTCCTTTCGGATATATTAT
>JAAYPI010000053.1 GCA_012519885.1 Bacteroidales bacterium | reverse complement strand
TATCTTTTTCGATAATCGAAGCTTGTAAAGCAACACCATGAAAAACCGTAGGTAAATTTATCAGTTTGCCACCAAACGCCTCGCCTATTGCTTGCAATCCCAAGCAAACACCCATAATGCTTTTGGTTGGTGCGTACGTTGTAATTAATTCTAACAAAATTCCAGACTCACTGGGTACTCCCGGACCAGGTGATAGCAAAATTTTGTCAAATTGAGCAATATCAGCTAATGCTATTTTATCGTTTCTATGAACCTCCACATTATTATAACCTAGTTTCTTTATCATGTGGACTAAATTATAGGTAAACGAATCGTAATTATCAAATACTAAAATGCGACTATCTTTTTTCATCTCAGTGTTCTCCTTATTTTGTGTTTGATGCTTTCTTAATGGCTGCGGTTAATGCAGCCAACTTATTATTCACTTCTTGTAATTCACTTTCTTCGTCAGATTTTGACACGACACCCGCACCCGCTTGATAGTACAAGGTATTATTTTTGCTCAAAAAAGAACGAATGGTAATTGCTTGGTTAAAACCACCATCAAAACCGATATAGCCAATGCATCCGCCATAGAAACCTCTATTGTGTTTTTCTAACTGATTGATTATTTCGATGGCTCGCACCTTGGGTGCACCCGATAGTGTGCCAGCTGGAAAGGTATCTGAGAATAGCTGAATAACATTTGTATCTGGCAAAATTTCGCCACTTACTTGAGATACAAGATGTAATACATGCGAAAAATATTGCACCTCTCTAAATATATCTACCTTTACGTGGTGTGTGTTTCTGCTCAAATCATTACGTGCCAAATCTACTAACATCACATGCTCGGCATTCTCTTTCGGATCCATACGCAATTGCTCTGCTAATAACAAATCTTTGGCATCATCGCCAGTTCGCTTAAATGTACCTGCAATAGGATTGATGTATGCTTTTGATTTATTTACAACCAAGTGAGCTTCGGGCGAAGACCCAAAAATACGAAAAGAGCCATAATCAAAATAAAACAAATACGGAGATGGATTGATAGAACGCAAATGCCTATATAGGGTAAAATCATCGCCTTCGTAGGCTTGCGAAAAACGCCTTGATAATACAATTTGGAAAACATCGCCTCTAAAACAGGCTTTTTTACCTTCTGTAACCATTGCCTTATATTCTGCATCCGTAATGTCAGAAGTTTCTGCCCCAATGCCTTTAAAAGAGTATGTAGATAAGTTGAGATTATACAACAACGTTTCAATGGTTTCAAGCGTAGATTGCTCTCCATCAGGCACATTTTCTATCAAGAGCAACTCATTTTTAAAATGATTGACAGCAATAATATACCGATAAAAGATATAGTGCATATCTGGCATATCGTATTCGTGTAGTGGTTTGTTAGCAACATGAATATCATCAAAATAACGAACAGATTCAAAGCTTGTATAACCAAAAAATCCATTTACGACAGGTTTTTCATCTTGATATGCAATGGAAAATGACTGCACAAATTCATTAAAAAATGTGGGTACAGAGAATTTATCCACTATATTTTTTTCAATCGTTTCGTTGCCAATACAGCTTGCTTTCATTGTATTGTTGGCTACTTCGAAAGATGCCAAGGGATTGAATGCTATAAACGAAAAGCTATTTTCGCCACCATGGTAGTCGGAACTTTCTAACAATGCTGATTGTGAATACAAATCTCGCACCCTTAGATATATACTTACAGGAGTTTGTATATCTCCTAGCATTTTTTTTGTGAATACTTTAAACATTGTATTTTAAAATTTAATAAATAATTAAAACGTTAATCGATTGCAATAGGTTTCCATATCTTTATCCCCTCTACCCGATACGGTAAGCACTATTACATCATTTGGTTTAAAGGAATGTTTTGCCAATACTACCAATGCATGAGAACTTTCGATGGCAGGTATAATTCCCTCCAAACGTGTAAGTTGAAGTGCTGCTTGCAATGCCTCGTCATCGGTTATGGCATACACTTGTGCTCTCCCCGACTCGGCTAAGAAAGCATGCATCGGACCAATACCTGGGTAATCTAATCCAGCCGAAATAGAATAAGGCTCAACAATTTGTCCATCATCCGTTTGCATAATCAAGGTTTTACTACCATGCAAAATACCCTCTCTACCAAGATGAATAGTAGCTGCAGATTCATTGGTATCCACTCCCAAACCGGCTGCCTCTGCAGCAATTAATTTCACCGAATCATGCTCCAAAAAGTGATAAAAAGAACCTGCGGCATTGCTACCTCCACCCACACATGCTATTACATAATCGGGGTACGATGTATTTTCGTGTTGTTGTAACTGCCACATTATTTCTTCGCTAATAACCGCCTGAAATCGAGCTACCATATCCGGGTAAGGATGAGGTCCTACCACAGAACCAATAATATAAAACGTATCTTTCGGATTGCATGTCCAATCGCGAATAGCCTCGTTAGTAGCATCTTTTAAGGTTTTATTACCTGATGTTACTGGCACAACTTTTGCACCTAACATATACATTCGTTGCACGTTAAGGTACTGACGTTTTACATCCGTTTCGCCCATATACACTACACACTCCATATTCATCAACGCACATACCGTTGCTGTTGCTACGCCATGTTGTCCTGCACCTGTTTCAGCTACAATACGGGTTTTCCCCATATGTTTTGCCAATAAGATTTGTCCAAGTGCATTGTTTAATTTATGGGCACCTGTATGACATAAATCTTCCCTTTTTAAATACACTTTTGCCCCTACAAATTGAGATAATCTCGTAGCAAAATAAAGAGAAGTAGGTCTGCCTACATAGTCATGCAACAGCTGGTTGAGTTCCTTTTGAAAAGCACTATCTTGCATAATAGTAAGGTAACGCTCTTGAAGTTCAGACACATTCTTGTGTAATATCTCTGGCACATAAGCACCACCAAATTTACCATAATATCCATTGTTATCTACTGCGTATTTCATCTGTTCGTTATATATTTTAATAGTTTACATTCATTTTTATCAACAAAAAAGGTCTGTCGTGAGTTCGACAGACCTTTCGGTATATGCTTATTAATATGTTGGTAGTACACACAATAGGCTTGCCACTCACGAATGATTGTATCGTAAGTGCCACCACCAATTTGTATTTACTACTAGTTTCATAGTCATTATTGAATTACGTTGCAAATTTGTTGCTTTTTTTTTAGATAAACAAGTTTTTTGATATTTTTTTTACAATAGTGCTTATTTTTATCTTCAATATAAAAGGGACATAACCTCAATTTTTATCTTCTACACAAATATTAAAACCTACAACTTTCAGAAATAATAATTTTATACTAACTTTGCAGACTTTATGATAATATAAAAACGCTATGCCTCAAACGTCAAAACGTGGGCAAATAATGCCTGCTTCTCCTATTCGCAAACTAGTCCCTTTTTCTGATAAAGCAAAAGAAAGAGGAGTTAAAGTGTACCATTTAAATATTGGTCAGCCCGATTTGCATACCCCCGAAAAGGCTTTAGACGCGGTACGCAACATTGATAGAAAAATTCTTGAATATAGCCCCAGTGATGGTCTAAAATCATTACGGGTAAAAATGTTGGAATACTACCAACGGTTTAACATTCAAGTAAACTTGTCGGATATTATTGTAACGACTGGAGGCTCTGAGGCAGTAAATTTCGCATTTATGTCCTGCCTTGACCCAGGTGATGAGATATTAGTTCCGGAGCCTGCATACGCTAACTATACTGCGTTTGCCATTAGTGCAGGGGCTGTGGTTAAACCAATTGTATCTTCGATTGAAGATGGGTTTGCATTGCCTGATATTGCCCGTTTTGAAGAACTGATTACTCCTAAAACAAAAGGAATTCTTATATGCAACCCAAATAATCCTACTGGCTATTTATACACGCAAGAGGAGATGAATCAAATTAGGGATTTGGTTAAGAAACATGATTTGTTCTTATTTTCAGACGAAGTGTACCGCGAATTTTGTTACACAGGAGCACCCTATATTTCTGCTTTTCACTTAGAAGGTATTGAAGAAAATGTGGTATTATTCGATTCTTTCTCAAAACGCTATAGCGAATGTGGTATTCGTGTAGGTGCATTGGTTTGTAAAAATAAAGCGGTGAAAGAAAGTGTGATGAAATTTTGTCAAGCACGTTTAAGTCCACCTTTATTAGGACAGATAGTAGCCGAAGCTTCTATTGATACGCCAAAAGAATACTTAGAGGAAATGTATAATGAATACATCGAACGCAGAAATTTCTTGATTGAAGGATTAAATAAAATTCCAGGCGTATATTCTCCGCTTCCGATGGGTGCTTTCTATACAGTAGCCAGGTTGCCAGTTGATGATGCAGACGCTTTTTGCTCATGGATTTTAGATGAGTTCAACTACAAAGGACAAACCGTAATGATGGCACCTGCTTCAGGTTTTTATACAGGCACGACGGCTGGCAAAAATGAAGTTCGTTTGGCATATGTACTGAAAAAAGAAGAATTAGCAAAAGCTCTTGTGGTATTGGCTAAAGCGTTAGAGACATATCCAGGTAGAACAATCTAACAAGGTATATGAAACGAAACAATAGCGTATGAATGTAGCATTATTCATAGCTCGCAAATTACAATTTGGCAATAAGGAAAAGAAAAAAGACGCAAATCCATCTATCCGTATTGCCATTATTGGCATTGCATTGGGCTTGGCAATCATGCTCTTAGCTGTAGCTATTGTTACTGGATTTAAACACGAAATACAAGGCAAAGTTATTGGATTTGGTTCTCATATTCAAGTAACGAGTTTAAGCAATAACACCACCTACGAAACACCTCCGATTATCTTTCCCGATTCTCTTATCCAATCAATTAAACAAATAGATGGAGTAAAACATGTGCAACGTTTTGCTACCAAACCTGCTATTATTAAAACCGATGACGAATTCCAAGGTATTGTTATAAAAGGTATTGACAACCAGTTTAATTGGGAGTTTTTTTCTAAAAACTTAATTGAGGGAGAAACAATTGTTTTTAACGACAGTGCTACATCAAATGATGTAATTGTATCGCAAGATATTGCCAAAACATTACAATTGAAGGTAAACGATCGATTTCTATGTTATTTTGTGAAAGATGGTATTCGGGTAAGGCGTTTTACGGTAAAAGGAATATATAATTCTAATTTTAGCGAATTTGATAAACTGTTTATACTAGCTGATTTACGTCATATACAGCGATTAAATGGTTGGGAAGAAAATGAAATTACTGGCGTAGAAATATTGGTTACAGATTATCGAAAGCTCGATGATATTACGGATGCAGTATTTATGCAAACGGCGAATCGTTTTGAGGAAAAAGGGAATACCTACTACACTCGTAGCATTAAACAATTGCAACCTCAGATATTTGGTTGGCTCGATTTGCTAGATATGAACGTGTGGGTAATTTTAATACTGATGCTTACGGTGGCTGGTTTTAGTATGATATCGGGCTTGTTAATTCTAATCTTGGAACGTACCAATATGATTGGCATATTGAAAGCTTTGGGCGGTAAAAACTGGTTTATTCGTAAAATATTTTTATATCAAGCGTTCTTCTTAGTAGGTAAAGGCATGCTTTGGGGAAATATATTGGGGATTAGTTTGGCTTTGCTACAACAACAATTCAATATCATTACCCTCGATCCTCTTACTTATTATGTAAATACCGTTCCTATCAATCTCAATCTGTGGTACATAGTATTCGTGAATGCTCTTTGCTTATTCTTTTCTCTTTTGGTGTTATTAGCTCCATCGCATATGATAGCCAAAATTGAGCCATCAAAAGCTATTCGGTTCGAATAATGAATATGAAGACTATTTATAGCGTTTCCAAACCTGTGTTTCGCCAATAAAACCAGATGCATCGACCGAAGCTCTCATTAGCAGAGCATCATCTTGTTTATTGTAAGATAGTTTAGTGTAATATGTTTTTCCTGTTTTTACATCAATAATCTTACCATTTACGAGCTCTCCTTTTTTATATTCCATATCGTACATAAATTGCATGCCTACAACTGGTTTGTTATGCAATTCGCCTTTACAATGGGTACATAAGATATCTTGTGGATAGCGAAAAACATGAATAATAGTTCCAACATAGGTGTTTGCTCGAGATGATTTTTCTATACGCACCAAAGCTCCTTTTTGTCCATCATTATTTATTTGTTCCCAAACACCAAGATAAGATTGAGCCATAGTTGATACACTGCATAGTGTAAACACGAAAAAGACATATATTTTGTTTAAACCTACAAGTGGATACGACATACACTACTAGTTAGAAATTTTACTAATTACAAAACTATAAATTATTAAGAACATTATCAATTTCTACTCAAAAAAAGTATCTTTGTAATTCGCATTTTTTTATTAATTATCATTTTAATGAAATTTTTTACAATCTTTATTTGTTCTATCATGTATTGCGTTTCAGTCTTGGCTGATGCAAGTATATCCATTGCTACATTAAGACAATCGAATGGTAATAATCCCTATTTACAATCTGAAGTAGTGGTGGAAGGGGTTGTTACGGGTGTGTTTCAACAAAGTAATCAAATTGGAGGTTTTTTTATACAAGATGAAAAAGGAATTTTTGTTGAACATACCACAAAAAAAGTAAGCATTGGAGATAGTGTACGTATAACTGCCACACTCACTAACAACAATAACAGATTACAATTAACGAATGTATCTGCTTTAGATATTGTAAACTCAAACAACCAAATACCCATTACAAAATTAATTTTTCCTGATGATTTTGATTCACTGGAAGCATGGGAAGGAACTCTCGTTGAATTAGACCAAACAATGTATGTTACCAACAACTACAACCTTTTTCGATACGGACAGCTTACCTTATCTGCTAACCGTTTATACATTCCAACGCATCAAGCACTCCCATTAAGTGATGTGTATTTTCAAACTATTTCGAGTAACGAAATTAACCAACTAATACTAGATGATGCATCTTCTGTATCGTATCCTACAAATAAGCCTTTTACAGATAGCAATGGCACACGACGAATGGGTGAAAAAATTGATAACTTGCAAGTCATTATCGACCAAGTTGGAACAAATTATGTAGTGTATGCTCCGAAAGACATTGATTTTTATGGCAATCCACGTACAGCAACGCATCCATCAATTGGAGATTATTCAATAAAAGTTTGTGGCACAAATTTAGAAATGTTTAAAACGTCTTATTGGGGAGATGGGTTTGGAGCTGATAATAGTACCGAGTTTGCACGCCAACGAACAAAAATTTTAGCAGCTTTGCATGCAATAAATGCAGATATTTATGCCATAACAGAAATTCAGCAAGGGTCAAACGCATTGGAAAACCTAGTGAATGGACTTAATGCACTACGTGGAAACACTGATTTTACCTATATTAATGATAAGGACAATGTGTCTGAATACATAAAATCTGCTTTTATTTATAACAAAAATAAGGTAACACCACACTTAAATGTAATCAATAACAACACAATATCAAGTACCCGTTTTAGAAAAAAAGCACAAGCTTTTATCGAAAACAGCTCCAAAGAAAAGTTTATCGTTGTTGTTAATCACTATAAAGCCAAAAGTGGATGCCCATCATCGGGGGCAGATGCTGATAAGCAAGACGGTCAAGGGTGCTACAATGCTACTCGTACACAAGAAGCGGTTCAGTCTTTAACGTTTATCAATTATATGATTAATTATGCCAAAGATACAGACGTTCTATTTCTTGGTGACTTAAATTCTTACAAGTACGAAGATCCAATCACTACCTTACGCAATGGAGGATTGGAAGATTTACTAGAGCATTTTCAAGGAAACGATGCTTATTCGTATGTGTATGGAGGAAAAGCAGGTTATTTGGATTATGCACTAGCAAACAGCAGTATGTTGCGTCAAGCAACTGGAGCTAGTCCCTGGCACTTAAATAGCGATGAGCCATCGCAATTGTCGTATGATAATGCCACCTATTATCAACCAAATATGTACAGGTATTCCGACCACGACCCTATTGTAGTTGGGTTGAAGCTAACACCACAAGCTCCATTTGAACCCTTGGATAAAATTCAATTATTTCACGATTTGACATCCAAACATATCATTGTAACACGTGCAAAAAATCACCAAGTGTCTATTATTGGTATCGATGGACGTTTTGCTCATTTCCACTCAATTGAATCGGATACAGAAACAATAAACACCAACATGTTGCCAGCTGGTGTTTATGATGTAAAAATCACAGGAACGAAAGAAGAAACGTTTAAGTTTATTCAATTATAGAATACTACCCTATTTTACGGCAATCGTTTCAATTTCTACCATTACCCCCAATGGTAGTTCTTTTACAGCTACAGTTGAACGAGCAGGAAATTTTTCAGTATAATATTTTTTGTACACTTCGTTTACAGCCGAAAAATTCTTCATGTCTGTTATAAAAATAGTGGATTTTACTACATCTGAATAGCCGTAGCCAGCTGCTTGCAAAATGGCTCCAATATTTTGAAGTACTTGCTCTGCTTGTTGCTCTATTGTAAGAGCATCAACTTTACCATTTTCTGGGTTTACAGGTATTTGACCAGAGATATACAAGGTGTCATTTACTTCAATAGCTTGACTGTAAGGACCTATTGCTGCTGGAGCTTTTGTTGTTGAAATTATTCGTTTCATATTTTTTATTATTTAGTAAACATTTCGTTAATCGCTGTTTCTATCTGCTGAAGAGCTTGTTGTAATACACTACGTGGACATGCTACATTCAGTCGCTGAAAGCCCTCTCCTCCTTGACCAAAAGTAGCCCCATCATTCATTATTACCTTTGCTTTATGAACCATAAATTCTTTTAATTCTTTGGAAGTTAAACCCATTTTTCTGCAATCAAGCCATACTAAAAAGGATGCATCGGGCACAACTACTTGTATGATAGGAATATGCTGTTCAATATAATTGCGTACAAATAGTATGTTTTGTTCAATATAATGTATAGCTTGGTTTAACCATTCTTTCCCTTCATTGTAAGCCACTTCTGTTGCCATACAGCCAAATACATTTCCCATATTGAGATGAAAATTAGCTGTTTCTTGCTGCATTTTGGCAAAAAGTTGCGGATTCTCAGCTACAAAAAAAGCACTAGCTAAACCAGGTATGTTAAATGTTTTACTAGGTGCCATGAAAGTAATGGTATGTTGAGCAATTTCGGGCGATAATTTGGCTAAAGGAATATGTTGTTTACCCCACAGCATCAAATCTGCATGTATTTCATCCGACACCATTAACACATTGTACTGAATACACAATTTAGCCATACGCATCAACTCGTCAGCATTCCACACTCTTCCTCCAGGATTGTGTGGATGACATAAAATAAACATGCGAACACCAGAGGCTAATTTCTTTTCAAAATCAAAAAAATCTATTTCAAAGGTATTCGAATGAAATTGTAAGGGGTTGATTACTAATTCTCTATTATGCTCATTAGGTAAACTCAAAAAAGGTGGATATACAGGTGTTTGTACCAATATTTTATCATGAGGGTTGGTAAAAGCACGAATAGCTAACGCCAAACCAGTAACCACGCCAGGAGCAAAAGCAATAAATTTGTCAGAGACCTCCCAATCATGTTTATATTTCAACCATTTTGCTATTGACGTTGTATAATCTGCCGAAGGCAAGGTGTAGCCAAGCACCCCGCTATCGCAGCGATTTTTTATCGCATCAAGAATAAAATCCGGTGTACGAAAATCCATATCTGCCACCCATAATGGTATGGCATCATTAGAGCCAAAATACTTTTCCATCAACACCAACTTATACGCAGAGGTGTTTGTTCTATCTATTACTTCGTCAAAATTGTATTGTTTCATTCTTCCACATATAGTTATAGCAAATTACTTGCTAATTCAGACAAATAACTACGTTCTCCTTTCACAAGATTAACATGAGCAAAAATATGTTGCCCTTTCATTTTATCAATGGCATATACCAATCCATTAGAAAACATATCCAAATACGGAGAATCTATCTGTTGCACATCGCCAGTAAACACCACTTTTGTATTTTCACCTGCACGGGTAATGATTGTTTTAATTTCGTGTGGGGTTAAGTTTTGTGCCTCATCTACAATAATATATGCATCAGACAGACTTCTACCTCTTATAAATGCAAGAGCTTCAATCACTAATTTTTCTGACACCAACATTTCTTTTATCAGCAATTGCTCCCTACTTTCTACGGCAAATTGATGTTTAATTACGTTGAGGTTATCAAACAACGGTTGCATATACGGTGCAATTTTTTCTTTCTGGTTGCCTGGCAAAAAACCAATATCTTTGTTTGCCAAGGCTACAATCGGACGTGCTAACAGGATTTGTTTGTACTCATTGTTTTTCTCCAAGGCTGCAGCAAGTGCTAACAACGTTTTTCCAGTACCTGCTTTTCCTGTAATACAAACGAGTTTGATTTCATCGTCTAACAAGGCATTAATAGCAAAACTTTGTTCAGCATTGCGTGGTTCAATCCCAAATGCTTTTTCTTTCCTCACTTTTACAACGGTTTCAAAAAATGGATTGTAACGAGCAAGTACCGAATTACGTTCACTTTTCAACACAAAATAATCGTTGGGTTGCACATCACTCTGAAATTCAAATTGTGCCAAAGGAACACCAGCAGCTGTACTGTAAATTCTATCAATCACATCGCTATCAATATTATCAAACGTTTCGTGCTCTTTGTCAAAAATATCTTTGCTCGTTATTTTATCGTTAAAATAATCTTCTGCCAAAATGCCCAACGAACGAGCCTTCATACGCAAATTGATATCTTTACTTACTAGAATGGTTTTTTGCTTTTTATTTTTTTCTTGTAAGGCTTGCGTAATGGCTAAAATACGATGATCTGGCGTTTTCTCCATAAAAGACACCTGCATTGTATCGGAAAAAGGTACACCCAACACAATAAACAAACGTCCTAAACCCTCTCCCAAAGAAGCTCCTTTGGTAAATAAATCATTATCAGTAACCAAATCAAGTTCGCGGGCAAACTGCCGAGCATTGAAATTAATTTCCTCGTTTCCTTTTTTAAACTTATCTAACTCTTCTAACACAACAATTGGTAAATAAATGTCATGTTCTTGAAATTTATAGATACATTTGTGATCGTGTAAAATTACATTGGTATCTAACACAAAATTCTTTTTTACTGCCATAGTATTCGTCTTTGGGGGTTGATTTTGTTAAAAACACGTGTAAATATAGTATAAAAAAAAGATAAAACGTAATTTTACATCGTCTTTTTATAAACATTAATAAAGTCAATATACTGTTACAATTATCAACTAACTATGACATACGAACAAACCCTACAATACCTGTACGAAAAAACACCTCTATATCAACACATTGGCAATAAAGCTTACAAACCGGGATTAGATAATATTCAACAACTCGACACCCATTTTGAACATCCTCATACTGCTTTCAAAACCATACATGTGGGCGGCACTAATGGCAAAGGCTCCGTTTCGCATTCATTAGCAGCCGTGCTACAATCGAATGGCTATAAGGTAGGGTTATATACTTCTCCGCATTTACAGGATTTTGCCGAACGAATACGTGTAAATGGAGAAAAGATTAGTAAAAACTATATTATTGATTTTGTAAGTAACTCGCAGAAATATATCGAACAAATGAGCCTTTCATTTTTTGAACTCACCACAATGATGGCATTTTGCTATTTTAAGGAACAAAAGGTGGATTATGCTATCATAGAAGTAGGTCTTGGAGGTAGATTAGATAGCACAAATATCATCACACCTATAGCAAGTGTCATTACAAATATTAGTTTCGATCATACCTATTTGCTTGGCAACACATTGAAAGAGATTGCTACAGAAAAAGCAGGCATTATCAAACAAAACACACCCATCATAATTGGAGAGAAACAAGAAGAAACAAATGCTGTATTTAAGAATAAGGCAAAAGAAATGAATGCCCCTATATTTTTTGCCGAAGAGATGTACCAACTTTCTCAATTAAAAGAAGATACTGAACATACGATATATAGTATTGATAATTTTGGTACAATTGCATGTCAATTGAGAGGTTGGTGCCAACAAAAAAACACCATCACCATCTTAAGTGCTATTCAGGTACTCCAACATATGTGTAAGATTGTAATTTCAGAAAAGGCAATACACCATGGACTAGCTAACGTTACGTCTTTAACAGGTTTATTGGGAAGATGGCAAGTGATGCAGTACCACCCAACGATGATAGCTGACACAGCACATAACGAAGCTGGGTTAAAGTGGATAATAAAACAACTAACGGCAATGACATACGAACGCTTACATATTGTATTGGGCTTAGCTGATGACAAAGACACGGATAAAATACTCAATTTATTGCCAAAAGAAGCTACCTACTATTTTACCCAAGCATCTATTAAACGAGCGTTACCCGCTAGTGTATTGCAACAAGAAGGTAAAAAACTCGGATTACAAGGCTCTTGCTACAACAGCGTAATGGAGGCAAAAAAAGCTGCACTAAAAGACGCTAATGATAACGATGTAATTTATATCGGAGGAAGCACATTTGTAGTAGCTGAGGCAATTTAACATACTATATAAATAAAAAACAACTAAAAATATTTGAAGAAAAAGATAAAAGTTGTACTTTTACACCTTAACCCTAAAAACAGGCAGTTAATATGATTAAAAAACTCCTTATTATAGCCATCATTTTTATTCTATCTTCGGCTTATACTCATGCTAATTTTATTACACTAAGCGAAAAGAGCACTGTATCTCTCATTACATGTTCTCCGGGTGAAGCTATTTACGAACTTTTTGGACATACCGCTATACGTGTAGTTGATACAGAAAACCAATTGGATATTGTTTTTAATTATGGTTTATTTTCTTTTGACGAACCAAATTTTATTGGTCGTTTTGTTAGAGGGAAAACAGATTACGAGGTTGGCATTCAAGGATTTCAAGATTTTGTGCTAAGCTATGCTATGCGTAACTCAAGTGTAAAGGAACAGATTCTCAATTTTACCCCAGAAGAGAAACAAATTCTTTGGGAAAAATTAAATACGGATATATTGCCCGAAAATAAAAAGTATAGGTATAATTTTATTTTTAATAACTGTGCTACTCGTCCACGAGATATCATTGAACGTGCCAGTACAGGTCATGTTATCTATCCATACAACATAAGCCCTATGACATTTAGGGAAGCTATTGGACTTTATACAAAAGATGCTAAATGGTCAAAATTTGGATTTGACCTCTGTTTAGGTATGAATGCAGATAAAACAGCTACTGAAACTGATTTACATTTTTTACCAGAAATGTTATCAGAGTCACTAGCACAGACAGTGGTGGAATATAACGCAAGTAAAAAAGAAAAATTAACCCAAGCACCTACTTATATTATACAAGCAAATGAAAAAGAATCTATCTCCACAGATTCACATACCATTTCTCCATTAAGTGTGTCTTGGTTATTATTTGCTATCGTATTAACTATAACCATATTCGCATATATAAAAAAGAAAAAATTATACCTATTAGATGGCTTTCTATTTTTAATTGCAGGTTCTGTGGGGTCATTATTGTTGTTCTTAGCATTATTCTCAAAACATCCTTTTACCGATAACAACTTCAATATTGTATGGTTGAATCCCTTTTGGTTTGTTCCCTTTGTATTGTTCATTATACCTATTCCGCGGAAAACAGATGTATTGATTGCTTTTTATATTGCTGTGAGCATTGTACTTACCATATTTATGCTATCTATATGGGCAATTCCCCAATACTTTAATCCAGCTTTCATCCCTCTTGTATTAGTATTACTCACAAGAGTTGTTTCGTATGTCTTTTATTGGGGTTATAAAAAAGATAAAACAGGAAGTTATTATAAACGAAAAAAAAGAACATCAAACAAATAAACATCAAAGAGGCTATCTATTTAATAGATAGCCTCTTTGATGTTTAACAGATAAGAATCTATACCAAAGAAATATATAGATATTTTTCTTCTTCCCTAAACACCAATTTTCCTTCTTTAAGCAACCAACCAAAAGCTAGATATAGATCTTTTTCTTTAAGTTTTGTTAGCTTTTTTAATTCCTTAAACTCAAGTGTACCATTAGCTTCTGCTAAAGCACCCCAAACGACACCTGCATTTGTTCCTACTACGTGTTTCATAACTTATACATTTTATGTGGTTAGACAATAGTACAAAAGTAACCTAAAATATTGCAAACACATTAGCCAATGTGTTGATTTAATAAAAACTTAAAACTACGAAATTTTATTTAGGGTAGTTTGTAACAATTTTATCTTCTTTTTGTAACGTAAATAAAATAATATAGCTGCACAACTCAAGCCAAATATAAAACCTATCCAAATACCTTGTTCTCTGAGTCCTACTACAAAAGCCAATAGATAAGCAACTGGAATATTAATACATATATAAGCAAAAAAAGCATATCTTACCATTACATTTACATCTGTTAGTCCACGCAAAACGCCTGCTCCTACTGCTTGCATACCATCTGATATTTGAAACAATCCAACTAATACAATTAATGTAGAAGCAATCTCAATTACAGTAGAATCTGTGGTAAAGATTAATGGAATATAGTTTCGCATTGATAGTAAAATTATTCCCGTAAAACAAGTCATAACAAGTACCAAATGACGTGAGGCAGTAATTGACATTTGTAGATTATAGATATTTTTGTGTCCATACTCATGACTAACACGCACTGTTCCAGCGGCAGCTAATCCTAATATCCCCATAAAAGAAACATGAGCCATAATTTGTGCAATCTGATGTGCAGCTAAAGAAACATCACCTAGCCATCCAACCATAATAGTGGATATCCCAAAGGCGGAAATTTCTAAAAACATCTGACCACCAATCGGAAACCCAACAGAAGCAAGACGTTTAATCGTTTTTGTATTAAACAACGACCATGAAAAAGATTGTACATAACTACGCCAAGTAAGATTATATCGGACAACAACAACAAAGAGTATCCACATCACAATACGGGATAATAATGTAGCAATACCTGCTCCCACTAAACCCCAAGCTGGAAATCCAAATTTACCAAATATTAAAAGATAATTAAATACAATATTTATTATATTGGCGATAATGGTTATATACATAGCAACAGCTGTATTTCCTAAGCCCTCTACAAATTGTTTGTAAACAGAAAACATTAAAAAAGGGAATAAACTTATAATTAGTAAGATATAATATGGTTTTGCTAATTCAACTACAGTAATTTGTTGACCCATATAATCCATAAAAAAATAGGCAAGCAACAGTATTATCATAATTAAAACAGCCATAATGATGACAAAAAGAAAAGAATTCTGAAACAATTCAACAATTTCTTTTCCCTTTTTTTCTGCATAAGCTTTTCCTACTAATGGGGTTATTGCCATTGTTAAACCAATAGAAAAAACAAAGCCAATTAAAAAAATAGAATTTGCAAATGAAGCCGCAGCTAGTTCTACTGTACCTAAATGACCCACCATAATGGTATCAACTACAGTTACCAATCCTCCTCCAATTTGTGAAAGAATGATAGGAATTGCAATTTTTAAATTTTTCTTATAAAAAGGAATATACTGGCTAAGATACATATGTTTATTAATTCTGTAATAGAAACGCAAAGTTAATCATTATACTGCAAAAAAATAGAGAGTAGAAACACAACCCTCTATTTTTACATATTCCTAACAAATACACCTTACTCCTTATTGTGATGAACAACCAATTGTGGAAGTGAAAAATTAATTCCTTCTTTATTAAATGTAGTATATACTGATTGATTCATTTCAAAATATACTGACCAATAATCTTCGTTCTTAGTCCAAGCTCTTACAACCACATTCACACTACTATCAGCTAATTTATTTAGTGCAATAAGATATGTTGGTTCAAGCAATATCCTTGAATCTTTTTCTATTAAAGAAGTTAATATTTGTTTCACTTTTTCAAGGTCAGTACCATATTCCACTCCAAATGTCCATTCAATTCTACGTGTTAACTGATGGCTAAAATTTATTAGCACTCCATTGCTTAGAGGTCCGTTAGGAATAAAAATTATCTTATTATCAGGAGTTGTTAGAATGGTATGAAAAATCTGAATTTCTTTTACAGTCCCCATTACATTTTGGGTTTCAATAAAATCGCCAATTTTGTAAGGTTTAAAAAATAATATCATCAATCCACCTGCAAAGTTTTGCATATTTCCGCTCAAAGCCATACCCACAGCAATACCTGCTGATGCTAATAAAGCTGCAAAAGAGGTTGTTTGTACACCAAGAGCACCTACTACAGATATTAGTAATAGTACCATCAAGACAATATTAATCATACTTCCCAAAAAACTGCGGATGGCTGGGTCTAACTGACGTCTTTCCATCATGGCTCTCACTAATTTATTCATAAGTGAAATTAGGTAACGTCCAACAACAAAAATGACTAGTGCTATCACAACATTTTTTCCAATTTCAAAACCTGAACTCATCAATTTGTCTACTAAAACTTCCATTCTTTCCATAATAAAAAAATTAAAATTGTTATACAAAAAAAATCTACTGAGGAAAGAATCCTCAGTAGACAAGATATCACAACAAACAGCTTATAAACTATCGCCAAAATCTTCCTTAAATTTTGCAATCAGTTTTTGAGGCCAATCAGATACAGGAGCTAATTTCCCCATAAAAAAACGTAAAACTGGTGGTTCATACACAAATTTTAATCCACCAATTAACTCTCTATTTTTGTGTAACCAAGCCAATCGGTCAATTGCATATTTTATTTGAGACAAGGTAAATACTCTACGAGGAATAGCCAAACGTAATAATTCCATATCAGCATATGTTTCATTGCCATTTTCATCTCGTTGATTAGACACAGACCCTCTCTCCATACCTCTAATACCAGAGATTAAGAAAAATGCAGCGGCTAAAGCTCCCGCAGGGTATTGTGTTTGAGGAATATGTGAACAAAAACTCATTGCATCTACGTGAGCCCCTAATACTCCAGGAGGAGTAATCATTGGTATGCCTTTGCTCTTTGCATCATACACAAAATATTTAATAAATTCAGGACTTTGCGAAATCATTGTTTCGTCTAATGTTTCGTATAATCCTACTGCCATAGCCTCTACTTCACGAACAGAAATACCGCCATAGGTTAAGAACCCTTCAAACAAAGGCACTAATGGTTCAAGCTCTTTATATACAGCTTCGTTATTTGTGCAAATACCTCCTCCTCTTGATGAACTTAACTTACGAGCCGAGAAATAAATAATATCTGCTAAAGATGTCATAGTAAGAATAACCTCAGCCATTGATTTTTGTTTAAATTCATCCTCTCTTTGTTTTACCAAATAAGCATTCTCTCCCAATAATGATGCATCTAAAACCAATCGTATACCATATTTTTTTGCAATTGCTTTTACATCTCGCAAATTTTGCACAGAAAAAGGTTGCCCCCCAATTAAATTGGTAGAAGCTTCCATACGAATATAAGGCACATTCTCAACACCTACTTTTTGGATGGTTTCTTCTAATAATTCCAAATTCATATTTCCTTTAAATAGACATTCAGAATCAATTTTATAGGCTTCTGGATAAAGCAACTCAGCAATTGAACCCCCATTTTCTGTAATATGTGCTAATGCTGTCGTAAAGTGGTAATTCATTGGCACCAATGATCCTTTTTTTACGTATGCTTTTCCTAAAATATTTTCGGCAGCACGACCTTGATGCACTGGTAACAAATACTTTTGTCCCAATACTTCTTCAACGGCTTTTTGTAAACGAACAAAACTTTGAGAGCCTGCGTAAGCATCGTCAGCACGCATCATTGCGGCTAACTGATTATCGCTCATAGCATTCGTCCCACTATCTGTCAACATATCTAAAAAAACATCTAAAGTTCCTAATTGAAAAGTATTGTATCCTCCCTCTTCAAGAGCCTGTAAACGACGTTCAATGGGTACTAAATGTAATTTTTGCACGATACGCACTTTGTGCAACTCCAATGGTAATTGTTCGCCACTGGCAAATTTAATGTTAACAGAAGATTGATTGTTCATGTGTGTAATTAGTTTAATAGTAATTGATTATATAAAGTTTTTTTAAGTACTACAAAGATACTAAAATTATAGAATATGCCATAACCTATACATTTTATGCCTGAAATTTTTGTAATGCCTCACGTAAAGTGGAGATTTTACTTTCTGCGTCTAGTTGTTTTTTGCGTTCTGCGTCTACCACTTCGGGTTTAGCATTTGCTACAAATCTTTCATTGCTAAGTTTATTAACTACAGATTGCAAAAATCCTTCTAAATAGCGTATTTCTGTTTCAATTTTTTTGATTTCATCTTCAATATTTATTAAATTTCCCAACACAATGGCATATTCTGTAGTGCCAACTAGAAAAGCCACAGAAGTATCTGTTTTTTCATTTACATGCTCAATAGAACGTAAATTGCCTAGTTTTAGAAGTATTAAATCAAAAAACGAATTGTGCTCACCGACAATTTGTAATGGCAAGGTTTCTTTGTTCGGGATATTTTTTTGCACACGAATAGTACGAATGCCTGCAATTATTTCTTTTATTTTTTCAAAACGTACAATTAATTCTTCATCATATTCGGATGCTTTCGATTGTAATTGTACCACAATACTTTCTCCATCTTGCCTCGTGTATATCGATTGCCACAATTCCTCAGTAATAAATGGCATAAAAGGATGTAAAACCAATAATAATTCTTCAAAAAATTGCAAAGTAGCTTCGTATGTTACCTTATCTATCGGTTGTTGATAAGCGGGCTTCACCATCTCTAAGTACCAGGCAGAGAATTCATCCCAAAACAACTTATATACAGCCATTAATGCTTCAGAAATCCGATACTTGGAAAATAAATCATCTACTTCTGTTATTGTTTTAGCTAACTGTGCTTTAAACCATTTAATAGCAACTACAGCGGATTCTGGCTGAGGAATATCTGCTACCTCCCACCCTTTAACCAAACGAAATGCATTCCAAATTTTATTATTAAAGTTTCTTCCTTGTTCGCATAACGATTCGTCAAACAATATATCATTACCTGCAGGTGCTGCAAGCATCATTCCCATACGCACACCATCGGCACCGAATCGTTCAATAAGCTCCAATGGGTCTGGCGAATTACCTAATGATTTAGACATTTTTCTACCTAACTTATCACGAACAATCCCTGTAAAATAGACATGATTAAAAGGCTGTTTGTTTTCATATTCATAACCTGCCATAATCATACGAGCTACCCAAAAGAAAATAATATCAGGTCCGGTAACTAAATCACTAGTAGGATAATAATATTTTATTTCTTCATTATTCGGCTCTGTAATACCATTAAACAGAGATATGGGCCAAAGCCACGAAGAAAACCACGTGTCTAGGCAATCTTCATCTTGACGTAAATCAGCAAGAGTTAACGATGGATTCATTTTTTGGGCTTTTTCCAAAGCCTCTTGTTCGGTTAATGCTACCACATATCCTCCTTCAGGTAAGTAATATGCAGGTATGCGGTGTCCCCACCAAAGTTGACGACTTATACACCAATCTTTGATATTTTCCATCCAGTGGCGATACGTATTTTTATATTTGGCTGGATAAAACTTTACGTCATCAGTCATAACGGCATCTAATGCAGGCTTGGCTATGTCTTCCATTTTCAAAAACCATTGCATCGATAATTTGGGCTCAATAGGAACATTGGTTCGTTCTGAATAACCTACCTTATTGGTATATGGTTCAACTTTTTCTAACAAACCAGCTGCAAGCAAATCTTGTTCTATCTTATTTCGCACATCAAACCTATCCATACCAGTATACTGACAGCCATGTTCATTTAAGGTGCCATTGTCATTAAAAATATCTATACTTGGCAAATTATATTTTTCACCTAGCATGTAGTCGTTTACATCATGTGCTGGCGTTACTTTCAAACATCCAGTTCCAAATTCAGCGTCTACGTATTCATCTTCAATAACAGGTATTTCTCTATTAATCAAAGGAACAATCACTTTTTTCCCTTTCAGGAATGCATTTTTGGCATCATTTGGATGAATACACATTGCCGTATCTCCCATAATGGTTTCGGGACGTGTTGTAGCTACTACTGCATAGGCATCTTCTCCCACAACTTTATACTTTAAGTAATATAATTTACCTTGTTGTTCTTTAAAAATAACCTCTTCATCAGACAAGGCAGTAAGAGCTTGTGGATCCCAATTTACCATGCGTACTCCACGATAAATTTTCCCTTTTTCAAATAAATCGCAAAAAACCTTGAGTACACTTATCGAACGCTCCTCATCCATCGTAAAAGCCGTTCTGCTCCAATCGCACGAAGCTCCCAACTTACGTAATTGATGTAAAATAATTCCCCCGTGTTTTTCTGTCCAATCCCATGCGTGTTTCAAAAACTCATCGCGTGTTAAATCAGTTTTTTTTATCCCTTCTTCAGCCAGTTTATTTACAACTTTTGCTTCAGTTGCAATAGATGCATGGTCAGTACCCGGCACCCACAAAGCATTTTTTCCTTGCATCCGTGCTCTGCGTATCAAAATATCCTGAATGGTGTTATTCAAAATATGTCCCATATGCAATACTCCTGTTACATTGGGTGGAGGTATCACAATAGTATAAGGCTCTTTATCATTAGGCTTTGATGCAAATAAAGCGTGGTCAATCCAATATTGATACCATTTAGACTCGATATCAGTGGGATTATACTTAGTGGCTAATTCCATATAAATTTGAGAATAATGTTTATTATTTTTTTGAAGTTGCAAAGTTATAAAAATTCTTGCGAAAATGAATATAAATGTATGGGTTATCAGTTATAATTGCTCAAAAGATTACTTTTTTCAACAATTAATTTCTTTAAACGCTAAGTTTTATTACTATTCAATATTCAATCCGTGTTTTCAGTTTATAAATGAAAGTATAATAAACCAAATAAACAGATAATGTAAACACGTAAATATTCAATATCAAAAACAATATTTATTTTTTTCTAAAAAGGATAAAATGTGTATTTTTGCGTCCGAGTAGAATTTTTTTTTTAAACACATTTAATTTATGAACGCAAAAAACGTTATTGAAAATCTCAAAAAGAGATTTCCAAATGAGCCTGAGTACTTGCAGGCAGTTGAAGAAGTATTAGAATCTATCGAAGAAGTGTACAATCAACACCCTGAGTTTGAAAAAGCAAACTTAATTGAAAGATTGTGTATTCCTGATAGAATCTTTACATTTAGAGTATCGTGGGTTGACGATAAAGGCAATGTTCAAGTAAACATGGCTTATCGCGTACAACACAACATGGCTATTGGACCTTACAAAGGTGGTATCCGTTTCCACTCTTCTGTAAACCCTTCTATTTTGAAATTTTTAGCTTTTGAGCAAACTTTTAAGAATGCTTTAACAACATTGCCAATGGGCGGTGGTAAAGGAGGTTCTGATTTTCATCCAAGAGGAAAATCATCTGGCGAGGTAATGCGTTTTTGTCAAGCATATTTATTAGAACTTCATCGTCATATTGGTCCTCACACTGACGTACCTGCTGGTGACATAGGTGTAGGTGGACGCGAGGTTGCTTATATGTTTGGTATGTACAAAAAACTTACTCACGAATTTACTGGTACTTTTACAGGTAAAGGAATTGAGTTTGGTGGTTCATTAATTCGTCCAGAAGCAACTGGTTACGGAAATATTTACTTCTTATTAAATATGTTAGCTACACGCAACATTGATATTAAAGGTAAAAAATGTTTAATATCTGGTTCGGGTAACGTAGCTCAATATACTTGTGAAAAATTAATTGAATTGGGAGCAATTCCTGTAACACTATCTGATTCAAACGGTTATATCTACGATCCAGAAGGTATTACACGTGAAAAATTAGAATACGTAATGGATTTAAAAACCGTACAACGTGGACGTATTAAAGAATATGCCGACAAATACAATTGTAAATACGTAGAAGGTGGTCGTGTATGGGCTGAAAAAGGTGATATCGCTTTACCATCAGCTACTCAAAACGAATTGAATGGCGACGATGCAAAAACTCTTATGGCAAACGGATGTATTGCTGTATCAGAAGGAGCAAATATGCCTTCAACTCCAGAAGCGATTGAGATATTCTTGAAAAACAAGATTCTTTATGGACCTGGAAAAGCAGCCAATGCAGGAGGAGTGGCTACTTCTGGTTTAGAAATGTCTCAAAATGCTATCGGATTGAGCTGGTCGAGAGAAGAAGTTGATGCCCGTTTGAAAGGTATTATGAACAACATTCACGAAAACTGTGTAAAATACGGAACAGAAAAAGACGGTTTTGTTAATTATGTGAAAGGAGCAAATATAGCAGGCTTTATGAAAATAGCTAAAGCTATGATGGCTCAAGGTATTGTATAGAGTACACATACTTGTTTATATATTTCATTGCACGTTGTCGATATTCAAGATATTGATAATGTGCAATGTTTTGCTGTTTAAAATCTTTTAATTTTTATAGAATGAATAAAATAATTAGTAAAGAACACTTCTCTGCCAATGTAGTAAAGTTAGAAGTTGAAGCACCGATGATAGCTAAATCACGTCGTGCTGGACATTTTGTACTAGTCAAAGTGGGAGAAAAAGGGGAACGCATTCCGTTAACAATCACATCGTCTGATTTAGAAAAAGGGACAATAACATTGGTAATACAAAAGATGGGAGTTTCATCTACCAAAATATGTAATCTTAACGAAGGTGATTATATAACAGACCTTGTAGGACCATTAGGCAAAGCAACTCATATCGAAAAGTTTGGCACAGTTGTATGTGCTGGTGGTGGTGTAGGTCTTGCCCCACTTCTACCTATCGTAGAAGCATTAAAAAAAGCAGGAAACCGAGTAATTACAGTTTTAGCTGCACGTACAAAAGACTTAATTATTTTAGAAGATCAATTGCGTAAACATTCTGACGAAATAGTGATTATGACCGATGACGGTTCGTATGGAAACAAAGGTTTAGTTACCAATGGAGTAGAGAATATTATTAATCGCGAAAAAGTAGATTTATGTGTTACCATTGGTCCAGCGGTGATGATGAAGTTTGTATCTTTATTAACAAAAAAATATGAGGTACCAACATTATGTTCATTAAATACTATTATGGTTGATGGAACTGGAATGTGTGGGGCTTGTCGCGTAACAGTAGGTGGTAAAACCAAATTTGTATGTGTTGATGGACCAGAATTTGATGCACATCAAGTAGATTTTGACGAAATGCTTATGCGTTTGAATGCATACAAAGATGAAGAAACAGAATCAATGACAAATTTAAAAAAATAATCAGCATGGCATTAGTAGATAGAAGCGAAGCGTGGAGAGAAGAATTACGTGCTAGCATGAAAAACAAAGAACGTACGAATATTGAACGCGTTCATATGAATGAGTTAGATGCTACTATTAGAAGTAGAAACTCAGAAGAAGTAAACCTTGGGTTAACCGTTGAACAAGCATTGCTTGAAGCTAAACGCTGTCTTGACTGTGCCAACCCAACGTGTATGAATGGGTGTCCTGTAAGCATTAACATACCAAAATTTGTCAAAAACATTGAACGGGGCGAATTTTTAGAAGCAGCAAAAACGCTAAAAGAAACATCGGCATTACCTGCTGTTTGCGGACGTGTATGTCCACAAGAGCTGCAATGCGAAAGCCAATGTATTCACATAAAAATGGGTAAACCAGCTGTTGCAATTGGTTACTTGGAGCGTTTTGCAGCCGATTTTGAAAGAGAAAGTGGACAAATATCTGTACCTGAAATCCCTCATAAAAATGGCATTAAAGTAGCTGCTGTTGGCTCTGGACCAGCAGGACTTGCTTTTGCTGGCGATATGGCTCAACGTGGATATGATGTAACCGTATTCGAAGCACTACACCAAATTGGTGGAGTATTAAAATATGGTATTCCTGAATTTCGTTTACCCAATAAAATTGTGGATGTTGAAATTGAGTGTCTTAGACAAATGGGCGTTAAATTCTTAACCAATTGTATCGTAGGAAAAACCATCACATTCGATGAATTATCTGAAGAGGGGTTCAAAGGAATGTTTGTAGGTAGCGGTGCTGGGTTGCCCAACTTTATGAATATTAAAGGAGAAAATCTAATTGGCGTAATGTCAGCAAACGAATACCTTACACGTGTTAACTTGATGGATGCCGCTAACCCCGAATCAGACACGCCAGTGTACAAAGGGAAAAGTGTTGCCATTATTGGCGGAGGAAATACAGCTATGGATGCTGTTAGAACTGCCCGCAGATTAGGTGCTGATAGAGCAATGATTGTATATCGCCGTTCGGAAGAAGAAATGCCTGCTCGTATCGAAGAAATTAAACATGCCAAAGAAGAAGGCATTGAGTTTTTGACACTTCACAATCCTATAGAGTATCATGGCAATGAAAGAGGAAGAGTAACACACATGTTGCTACAAAAAATGCAATTGGGAGAGCCAGATGCTTCTGGTCGTCGCTCGCCTATTGCCATCGAAGGTGCCACCGAATTAATTGAAGTTGATATGGTAATAGTGAGTGTGGGTGTTTCGCCAAACCCACTTGTACCTCAATCAATTCAAGGATTAGAAGTATCTCGTAAAGGAACTGTAATTGTAAACGAAAATTCCATGCAAACCAATATACCTGCTATTTTTGCTGGTGGAGATATTGTGAGAGGTGGAGCAACCGTTATTTTAGCCATGGGAGATGGTAGAAAAGCCGCCGCTGCTATGGACGAATATTTAAAAGAATCTGAAAATTAAAAAAAACTAAGTTATGAACAAAATAAAAGTTGCCATTGTAGGCTACGGAAACATTGGTCGTTTCTCGTTAGAAGCCGTACAAGCGGCTCCTGATATGGAATTAATGGGCGTAGTAAGACGTGCTTCATCAGTAGGAAATGTACCAAACGAACTAAATGGTATTAAAATTGTATCGAATATTGATGAATTAGGCAAGGTAGATGTTGCTATTTTATGTGGTCCTACCCGAAGCATTCCTGAAACAGCGGTAGAATTAGTAAAAAAAGGCATTCGTACAGTAGATAGCTTTGACATTCACGGAGAGGAACTTTGGAAACTACGCCAATCGCTTGATGTTGCTGGAAAAAAAACAAATGCAGCCTCTATTATTTCAGCTGGCTGGGATCCAGGTAGCGACTCAGTAATCCGAACACTATTGTTAGCTATGGCTCCAAAAGGTATTACCTATACCAATTTTGGTCCAGGTATGAGTATGGGACACTCTGTAGTAGCACGTTCCAAAGAAGGAGTAAAAAATGCTCTATCAATGACTATCCCTACGGGTACAGGCGTTCATCGTCGTATGGTGTATGTGGAATTAGAAAATGGTGCTAAACTAGAAAAAGTTACAGAAGCTATTAAAACTGACTCGTATTTCAGTAAAGATGAAACTCACGTTATGGAAGTTGCTAGTGTTGATAATTTGCAAGACATGGGTCATGGCGTTTTAATTGAACGCAAAGGTGTTTCGGGTAAAACCCAAAACCAATTGTTCCAATTTAGCATGCAAATTAATAATCCGGCGTTAACTGCTCAAATATTAATTTCTTGTGCTCGTGCGGTTACAAAACAAGCTCCTGGGGCTTATACAATGCCTGAGATTGCTCCTCTTGATTATTTGTATGGCGACAGAGAAACGTTAATTAAAACATTGGTGTAATATACTGTATTCACTCAAATAAAGAAAGAGCGAAAAACTAAGATTATAGTTTTTCGCTCTTTCTTGTTTCAATTTTTAGGTTTCAAATTGCTATTATGTAAAAATTATTGCTACTTTTGTTCATACGTATATATAAATGACTGAAATATGAAAAAAACACTGCTTATTTTATTAGCCCTTGTTGCTATAGTAGTAATAATATATAGTTATTATGGAGGGTTTTCTTCTATTAAAATTGACAATCAAGCTACTCAAAAAGAAATTCTTGTATACCAATCTCTCAAAGGAGATTACAAACAATCAGCCGATGTAATGAATACCATATATCAAACACTAATTGAAAAGTATGGCATTGAAACTCAAAAAGGTTTTGGTATTTATTACGATAACCCACAAGAGGTACAAAAAGAAAACTTACGCTCCGATGTTGGCTGTATTCTCAACCTCACAGATAGTGCTAAAATTGTACAACTATCGTCAAAATTTTTGATCAAAGAAATACCAGCAAAAAAATATTTAACTGCGACTTTCCCATACAAAGGACAATTGTCAATTTTTATAGGAATATGTAGAGTTTATCCTGCCCTACATCATTACGTTATCAAAAACAATATACCTCCAATCGGTGCTGTAATGGAGGTATATGATGTTCCAAATAAACAAATTCATTATCGAATTGTTGAACATTAATTTTAGTAAAAATATAACTATGAAAAAATTACACCTATTTTTCTTCGTTTTGTCGATTTCCTTTGTTTCTTTGTATGCTCAAAATAATACTGAAGAAACAGCCATATACTATGTTACTTTAAAGGATAAAACGCACTATCTAGGCACAATTGAAAGCGAAAGTACAAATTACATTGTTTTGTACAATGCATCTACTGGCACACGTACAGAAATACCTATCAATCAAATTCAAGAAAAAAAAATAATACCCACAAAAGCTATCAAAAACAACGAATATTGGTTTGAAAATCCAAATGCAACACGTTATTTATTTGGACCATCGGCATTTAACCTTAAAAAAGGCGAAGGTTATTATCAAAATACCATGCTCCTACTTAATTCATTCAATGTTGGTATTACAGATTATTTTTCGATAGGTGGAGGAATCGAATTTTTATCTACATTTATTACTTTAAGTCAAGGTAACTTTAACCCCATTATCTATTTTACACCCAAAGTTGGTTTTTCCGTTGCCGATAATATTCATGTTGGAGGAGGAGTGCTTTTAGCAAGTATTCCGCAGTTTGGAGAGACATCAAATACAGGCTTAGGTATGTTGTATGGGCTAGGAACTTATGGAAATCTTGACCACAACGTAACAGCTACCATTGGTTGGGGATCAGTTGATGGAAATTCGTTTAACAAACCTTTGATAACAGTATCAGGAATGACTCGCGTTGCTAAAAAAACAGCCTTGGTTACTGAAAATTGGCTTATTCCTACAGATTCTTCCTACGAACCTATATTTTCGTATGGGGTTCGGTTTTTTGGAGAGAATATCGCTGTCGATTTGGCTTTTATAAATAATTGGGATATTGCACAATCCTTACTAATAGGAGTTCCATATGTGAATTTTGTTGTGAAATTTTGATTTGTTAGCGTTGCAAAATGTAATAAAAAAGTGAAAAATATCCTAAATATAAGAGTTTTAGGATATTTTTTTGCGTTTATTTTTTTTTCAAAAATAAAAATAAGTATCTTCGTGGTGTTCAATAAACGAATATTTTATTTCAAAACTAATCGAATATGCAAGGAAAACTTCAGGAATTAACTGAAAAAATCTACCAAGAGGGAGTGCAAAAAGCACAAAAAGAAGTAGAGATTTTACTACAAGCAGCCACCCAAAAAGCTCAGAATATAGAACAAGAAGCTCAGAAAAAAGCCAAAGCTATCATTGCCGAAGCTGAAAAAAAAGCCGAACTGCTAGATAAACACGTACAGTCCGAATTAAAAATGTCGGTTGCTCAATCCACTTCAGCACTAAAACAAGATTTAACTAATTTGCTTACAGCGAAAGCTATTGAAGCCCCTGTAAAGGAATTATTTGAAAACACAGCCTTTTTACAAACTCTTGTTCAAACTGTTGTAAGTAGTTGGATAGCAAAAGGAACATACGATTTGCAAGTTATTCTTCCAGAAAAAGATAAAAAAGAATTAGATGCTGCTTTCAAAAAACAGCTAGCAAAAGAATTGAGCAAGGGAGTAGAATTGATTTTTTCTGATACCGTAAAAAATGGATTCAAGGTGGTTCAATCGAAAGAAGGTTATCAATTAAGTTTTACCGACCAAGATTTTATAAACTATTTCAAAGCTTATCTACGCCCTAAAACTACTGAATTACTCTTCGAAAAAGAATAAGAATGTCAAAAAATTACTATGCATTAGTAGCCGGATTACCCGATATCATGGCTCAGGACAAAAAATTACTTTACACTTCTGTACAGATGCGAGATATCATCAGCGAAGAAGTGAGCGAAGAAGATATGTCGTTGGTGCAATTATTGTTTCTGCCATTCGATCATCTTAATATAGTAAATGCATTATTCAAAAAACAAGTTTCTTGGGACGAAAGAGGAAATCTTTCCTCTGAAATCGTGGAACAATTAAAAGATAAAAAAAACATTGAAAGCGTTGATTTAGAAAATGTACCAAGCTACATCCGAGATTTTGTTGAAAGATATTATGTAGAAGAGCAAGAAATCAATTTTTATCAGGCTGAATTTTTACTTACTGAGGCTTATTTTGAGTATTTAACAACCCATACAAATTCCTTTGTTGCTGCATTAGGCTATTACTACACATCACTAAATAACCTTAAAGTAGCTTATAATGGGCGAAAACATGATGTATCGTATGACAAGCAATTAATCGGAGAAAATGAGCTAACACATGCCCTGAGAAAAAGTCGCACACGCGATTTTGGAGCATCAACTTTGGTGGATAACTTGGAAAGCCTGTTGCAAATTTTTGAGATAGAAAATACAATTGAAAGAGAGCTAAAGATTGACAACAATACGTGGAATTTTGTTGAAGAAAATACTTTCTTCAATTACTTCTCCATTGAGCGTGTTATGGCTTTTATTGTTAAACTGCTCATTGTAGAAAGATGGCTGCTCTTAGACGAGGAAAAAGGAAAACAAATGTTTAATCAATTAGTAACAGAACTGCAAGATGGATTTCAGTTCTCGCATGAATATACACTAGCATATGGAAAGAAAAAATAAAACTACTGGCAAAGTTGTTGGTATAGTAGCCAATTTGGTGATTGTAGAAACCAATGGACCCGTTGCTCAAAATGAAATATGCTTTATTCATCTTGGTCAGGAAAATTTAATGGCTGAGGTAATTAAAATTGTTGGAATCAAAGCATACGTTCAAGTTTTTGAAAGCACACGTGGACTAAAAGTCGGTACGAGTGTAACATTCGAAGGACACCTATTAGAAGTAACGCTTGGTCCTGGTATTTTGTCAAAAAATTACGATGGTTTGCAAAATGATTTAGACAAAATGAAGGGTGTATTCTTAACTAGAGGCGAATATACTGACCCATTAGAACGCGATTCTTTATGGAACTTCTCTCCTATTGCAAAAGTGGGCGATACCGTATATGCTGGATCATGGTTGGGCGAAGTGATGGAAAATAGTATTCCTCACAAAATTATGGTACCATTTAAATTAGAAAAAAAATATACCGTTCGTTCTATCGTACAAGCAGGTACTTATACCGTTGATACCACCATTGCAACTATTAAAGATGATGAAGGCAACGAAATAGCCATCAGCATGGTGCAAAAATGGCCCGTAAAAATGCCTATCAAAGCATACGATAACAAGCCAAGACCCTTTAAACTACTCGAAACAGGTGTTCGTTGTATCGATACCCTCAATCCAATCACTGAAGGTGGCACAGGTTTTATTCCTGGTCCTTTTGGAACTGGAAAAACAGTATTGCAACACGCCATTTCTAAACAAGCAGAAGCAGATATCGTTATTATTGCCGCTTGTGGCGAACGTGCGAACGAAGTAGTAGAAATATTTACAGAGTTTCCTGAATTGGAAGATCCACGTACTGGCAGAAAACTGATTGAACGTACAATTATTATTGCTAATACCTCTAATATGCCTGTTGCAGCACGCGAAGCGTCTGTATATACCGCAATGACGCTGGCAGAATATTACCGCTCGATGGGTTTAAAAATATTATTAATGGCAGACTCCACCTCTCGTTGGGCTCAGGCACTACGCGAAATGTCAAACCGATTAGAAGAACTTCCTGGACCTGATGCTTTTCCGATGGATTTATCAGCAGTAATATCCAACTTCTATGCACGTGCTGGGTTTGTGTATTTACCTAACGGAACCACTGGGTCTATTACATTTATTGGTACTGTATCACCCGCAGGAGGAAACTTAAAAGAACCCGTTACAGAAAGCACACGTAAGGCTGCTCGTTGTTTTTATGGCTTATCGCAAGCTCGTGCTGATAGTAAACGCTACCCTGCTATTGATGCTATTGAAAGTTACTCCAAATACCTCGAATACCCTGAAGTTCAAACATATCTAGAAAAAAACTTAGGGAAAGAATGGTTAGGACAAGTATTACAAGCCAAGGATATTTTGCTTCGTGGCAAAGAAGCTATGGAACAAATCAACATCTTAGGCGATGATAGTGTGCCGTTGGTATTCCATGATAAATATTGGAAATCAGAGCTAATTGACTTTATCATTTTGCAACAAGATGCTTTTGATAAAATTGATGCCTCATGCCCAATGAACAGACAACAATATATGCTTACTAGCGTATTGAAAGTTGCGAATACTGAATTTAAATTTGATGGTTTTGAAGAAATTGGAGGTTTCTTTAAGTCAATCATCAATATATATAAACAAATGAATTATAGCGAATTTCAGTCAGAAAAATTTACTCAATACGAATCGGAACTAAATACGCTTGTAAGCAACAAACAAGTTAACGAATAAGAAAAGATAAAATATGGAACGTCAAGCTTTTCAAAAAATATATACCCACTTAACCAATATAACCAAAGCCACAGTAACATTAGAAGCTGGCGATGTAGGTTACGAAGAAATGGCTATCGTACATGGTAGATTGGCTCAAGTAGTAAAAATTATGGGCAAGATGATTACCTTGCAAGTATTTTCTGGTACAGAAGGGATACCTACTGATGCTGAAATACTTTTTTTAGGTCGTCCACCACAACTAAAAGTAAGCGACGAACTAAGTGGGCGTTTTTTTAATGCTTATGGCGACCCTATTGATGGTGGTCCTGAAATTAATGGCGAAATACGCGATATTGGTAGCCCATCAGTAAACCCCGTTCGCAGAAAACAACCATCGCAATTAATAGCAACAGGAATTGCAGGTATCGACCTAAATAACAGCTTGGTATCGGGACAAAAAATACCCTTTTTTGCTGACCCAGACCAACCTTACAATCAAGTAATGGCTAGCGTAGCGTTGCGTGCCAAAACCGATAAGATTATTTTAGGAGGTATGGGACTTACTAACGATGACTATTTGTATTTTAAAAACGTCTTTGAAAATGCAGGAGCATTAGAAAAAATCATCAGCTTTGTAAATACTACTGACAACCCTCCTGTAGAACGCTTATTAATACCAGATATGGCTCTTACTGCAGCCGAGTATTTTGCAGTTGATAAAAACGAAAGCGTATTGGTGTTACTTACCGACATGACCTTGTTTGCAGATGCCTTAAGTATTGTATCAAATAGAATGGATCAAATACCATCTAAAGACAGTATGCCCGGTTCGTTGTATTCAGACTTAGCTCGTATATACGAAAAAGCAGTACAATTTCCATCGGGAGGTTCCATTACCATTATAGCAGTTACCACCCTATCTGGTGGCGATATTACACATGCTATTCCAGATAACACAGGGTATATTACCGAAGGACAATTATTCTTGCGTCGCGATACCGAAATTGGAAAAGTAATTGTTGACCCATTCCGCTCATTATCACGTTTAAAACAATTGGTTATTGGCAAACAAACACGCGAAGACCATCCACAAGTGATGAATGCAGCCATTCGTTTGTACGCAGATGCATCAAATGCACGCACCAAAATGGAAAACGGATTTGACCTAACAGACTATGACGAACGTACGCTAGAATATGCCAAAGCCTATTCAGAAAAACTATTGGCAATTGATGTAAATGTAGATACCGAAACCATGCTTTCTATCTCTTGGGATTTATTTAGTACACATTTCTCGAAAGCAGAAGTAGGTATTAAAGCAGCAATTACTGAAAAATATTGGAAAAATTAAGCACCCTAGTAGTTTATGGCGATAAAATTTCAATACAATAAAACCTCTTTACAGCACCTCGACAAACAACTCAAGGTAAGGAAAAGAGCACTACCAACGCTGAAAAACAAAGAATCAGCCTTGCGTAGCGAAGTAAAACGCGCCAAAGATAAAGCAGCAACGTTAGAGGAAGAGTTTGACAAAGAATGGAATAAATACACCTATATGGTAAAGCTATGGGGAGAATTCGACCAATCGTTAATACGCGTAGAGGATGTAGTATTATCTTCAAAAAAAATTGCAGGTGTGCTCACGCCCTTGTTAGATGAAGTGAAATTTTCTATTGCTCCATACAATCCTTTTACCGCCCCAATGTGGTTTGCTGATGGCATCGAAATACTTCGATCACTAGCAACTATTGGAATTAACCGTGCTGTATGGCTACGCAAAATGGAGTTACTGGAATTTGCACGCAAAAAAACTACGCAAAAAGTAAACTTGTACGAAAAAGTGCAAATACCTGGTTTTGAAGAAGCCATGAAAAAAATTAAACGATTTTTAGAAGACGAAGAAAATCTATCGAAATCGGCTCAAAAAATTGTGAAAACACGACAAGAAGAGGAGGCACAAGTATGATAGTACCTATGATGAAATATTCGTTTTTGGTGTATCATGCCGATTATGCTACATTTCTTTCTGAAATAAAGAAAATGGGCGTACTGCATATACAAACTAAACAAAATGAACAATCGGCTGAAATACAAGATAAATACCGTTCTCTTACTGATTTATTCAAAACTATACGGAGTTTAGAAGAACGGAAAAAAGCCGATGATGATGGTAACGCTTTATTGGATGAGTCAATTTCGGGCGAAGAAGTGCTGGAGAAACTTAGAGCTATTGAGAAAGAAATTGAACACAAAAATCATCAACTTAGTTCTTTGGAGAAAGAAATACAACAACTGTATCCATGGGGAGATTTTTCTGCACTATTGATAAAAGAAATTGCTTCCATTGGTGTTACAATTCGCTTTTTAATTTGTAAAGAAAAAAAATACAATCCTGAATGGGAACAAGTGTATTGCATCGAACACATATCCAATCATGCGGGCTTTTCTCACTTTATCGTTTGCCAACAACACGACGAAGACATCAGCGAATTACTATCCTTGGTAGATGTAGATGAAATTACTATACCCACCATAACCTTGTCAGAAGCAGAAGCTAAACAGCGTGTGGTTCAAGAAGAAATCAACAGTCTTCAGCAACAAATCACGGCTATTGCTACACACCATCTTATGGCTTTAAAAAATCTACAGAATACATGGGAATCGGCTATTGCTGACTCAAATGCTTATTTGCAAACGGAAAAAACTGTTGATAATTATGTCATGTTGATAGAAGGGTATATTCCTGAACCTAAAACAGAAGAGCTACACGCATACCTTGCCATGCACGACATAGTGTACACAGCAGAAAAACCGCTTGACGAAGAAAAAGTTCCTGTGCTACTTAAAAATAATCGTTTTACAAAAGTTTTTGAGTTTATTGGCAGTTTGTACGAATTACCCAATCATAAAGAATTAGATTTAACGCCTTTCTTTGCCCCATTTTATATGTTGTTTTTTGGTTTTGCTTTGGGCGATGCGGGTTATGGATTATTGATAGTAATAGCCGCTACAGTACTAAAGTTTAAGAAACCTGCTATGAAAGGCATACTTACTCTTGCACAGTTTTTAGGCATTTCTACGGTAATTTTTGGAGCACTTACTGGAACATTGTTTGGAATCAATCTAATGAACGTAGATATTGCATGGTTACAAAATGCAAAACAATACATGATAAATACAGACAAAATGTTCACTTTAGCATTGGCTTTAGGAACTATTCAAATTCTCTTTGGCATGGTGCTAAAAGTGGTAAATTTGTCGATGGCAAAAGGTTTTGCTTATGCCTACTCTACTATTGGATGGTTGATACTAATTATTGGTTTGGGTGCAAATTATTTTTTAACCCAATTACAGGCTTACACACCCCAATCGTCAACATACATACAATATGGAGTATTAAGCATTTCTGGAGCCTTGATTTTATTATTCAACAATCCTAAACGGAATATTTTAATGAACTTTTTAGCTGGGTTGTGGGATGTATATGGCATGCTTACAGGCTTGATTGGCGACTTATTATCCTATATACGACTATTTGCATTGGGGGTATCTAGTGCTATTTTAGGATTTGTGTTTAATGAATTGGCTATGAGTTTACGTCCAGATAATATCATATTAGGTCCCATAGTAATGATAATTATCTTGGTATTAGGTCACGGAATGACAATTTTTATGTCTGCATTGGGTGCTTTTGTTCATCCTATTCGATTAACATTTGTAGAATTTTATAAAAATGCAGGATTTGTAGGTGGAGGAAAAGCCTACAAACCGTTTGCCGAGAAAAAAGAAAATTAATAAGAATAACAACAATTAAAAAAAGAAAAAAAATGGAACCTATTGTTTTAGCTTACATCGGAATTGGATTAATGGTTGGATTAGCTGGCACAGGAAGTGCGTTTGGCTGTTCAATAGCAGGTAGTGCCTCTGTGGGGGCAATGAAAAAAAATGCGGACGGATTTGGTTCGTATTTATTATTAACTGCATTGCCTGGTAGTCAGGGATTATATGGCTTTGCAGGATATTTCTTGATGAGTAATTTCTTTGGATTACTTACAACAGACATTACATGGTTGCAAGCAGGTGCTGTATTTGGGTCAGGTTTGGCAGTAGGTTTAGTGGGTCTTTTATCAGCTATACGCCAAGGTCAAGTATGTGCCAATGGTATTGCTGCTATTGGTTCAGGTCATGATTTGGCAGGAAAAACATTAATCTTGGCTGTATTCCCCGAATTATATGCCATCATTTCATTAGCTGCTGCGTATATGATTGGGTCTGGCGTGATATAAAAACATTAATGCAAAGGTATTGCTCTATTATTTTTTCATAAAGGTAGAACTCTGTTTCTGCCTTTATTTGTTATTCAACCCTCATGTAACTATTCTATGCAAACACATTATACAAAGTATGTTACTAAAGCATCTGGCGAAAAACAAGAATTTTCAGCCAAAAAATTAGTACAGTCGCTTATGAATGCAGGTGCCAATCAAGAAACAGCCAAAAATATTTTGAATGAAATAGAAAAAGTAATGATAGATGGCATGCATACTAAAAAAATATATGCTATTGCATTTGGACTATTAAAAAAAGAACGTATCCAACTAGCATTAAAGTATAAGTTGAAAAAAGCCATCATGGAGCTTGGTCCTACTGGACATCCATTTGAAAATTTTATTGGTCAGTTATTTGAAAAAAGAGGATATAAAACTGAGGTTGGGGTTGTTGTACATGGAGCCTGCATTCAACACGAAATGGATGTAATAGCCACGAAACCTCCCTTTCAATATATCTTAGAATGTAAATACTCGCAAGACCAATCAAAACAAGTAGCCATACAAGTACCCTTATATGTACACTCGCGTGTAGAAGATATTATTGATTATAGAAAAAAATTACCCATTTATGAGGGATTAGAATTTATTACAGGTGTGGTTACAAATACCCGCTTTACTACGGATAGTATCCAGTATGGAAAGTGTAAAGAGATGTATTTATTATCGTGGGATTATCCAGCCAACGAGAATTTGAAACAATTGGTTGATTCTTTAAAGTTATACCCTATAACCATACTTAATTCTCTATCAAAAAAAGAGAAAGAAACATTAATAAATGCTGGATACATTACATGCAATCAATTATTATCTAATCATGAATGGGACAAAGAGCTCTATCTAACACCTCAAAAAACACTACTCATTCAAAAAGAATTAGATTTAATAACTTCATAAAAAGGAACTTGTTTTTATAGAAAAAATTTTTTTATTCCTCTATTATTGCATAATTGTATTTTCTTTGTTATATTTGTGCGTATATATACTTATCAATTATGGAAACAAACGAGAAAAAAATTGTTACTGAAAAAGTAAATGAAATATCCACAAAATCCAAACTTACTTTTTGGGGATTTATAAAAAAACACCCTACGTTTACTACTATCATTGTTGCATTACTAAGCATTGGAGCTGTGATTTTGTATAAAGATGCAAGCCATGCTAAGTGGCAAAAAGAAATGACTGAGAAAGCTAGTAATCAATTATTTAACACACAAGAAGATTTAATAAAACTAGTATCGAAACCTTTAGTTTGGAATATTCGGGCAGAAATGCTACGCAATAATATGGAGCAAGTTTCAATATTAATGACAGATATGGTGAGAGATAACACTATTCAATACGTCCATTTAATTGACACGAACGGATTAGTTCTTTTATCAACCAATAAAAAACTAGAGGGACAAATTATTACCAACGAATTTGACAGTTCTTTGCTTAAAACCACAGAACCAACAACTTTGGTGATAGAAAATATAGTACAAGTAGCAGCTCCTGTAATGGGGGTTGATAGGCAATTAGGTGTTTTAATACTCGGTTATCAACCTACCATACTGGTTTTAGAATAGCAAAAAAATATACTCTAAAAAAGGTGAGAATTGTTTCTCGCCTTTTTTAGTACATAGTGCTCCATAAAGCTATCGCATTTCAAAGAATTTCTTTTGAAATAGTATCCATTTTTTCCTTATCTTTGTGTAAATAATTATCGGATATGAGAAAAATAAAAACCTTCAGCATTATTTGTAGTACAATGGCTTTTTTTAGCTTAACAGCTTGTAGTACTATCCCCAAAGGAGTAGAAGCTGTAACAGCTTTTGAGCAAGAACGATACCTAGGAAAGTGGTATGAGATAGCACGTTTTGACTTCCGATTTGAGCGTAATCTCAACAATACAACTGCTTTTTACGAATTAAATCCCGACAATAGCATTAAGGTCGTTAACCGCGGTTATAATTATGTAACCAACGAATGGAAAGAAGCAACCGGAAAAGCAAAGTTTGTAGAAAAAAATGATGTTGCGATGCTCAAGGTTTCTTTTTTTGGTCCTTTTTATGCAGGTTATAATGTGATTGCTATCGACAAAAATTATCAATATGCATTGGTATCTGGTAGTAGTCTTAAATACTTGTGGATATTATCTCGCACACCTCAGCTACCACAAAACATCAAAGAAGAATACCTACAACTTGCTCACGAAAAAGGCTTTAAAGTAGAAAATTTAATTTGGGTAGAACATAATCAACAGGAATAATTGTATGATGGAACTATACACAAACATTGCATTTAAAACAAGTGAATTGGTAACTAAAACCTATAGCACCTCTTTCTCTATCGCTATTAGTTGCTTGCCATACGAAACAAAAAAAGCCATTTATGCTATTTATGGGTTTGTTCGATTTGCTGACGAAATAGTTGATACTTTTGATAAAACACAACAAAAGTCGCTCATCAAAGATTTTGAATTAGATTTTCAAAAAGCCTTGGAAACAGGTATTAGTATGAACCCCATTTTACATGCCTTCGTTCTTACTATAAACAAATACTCAATACCACTTAATTTAGTAGATTCGTTTTTACATAGCATGAAACTTGACCTTGACAAGCAAGTATATAAAACAGAAGCTGAACTTCGTGAATATATTTATGGTTCGGCAGATGTTGTTGGATTGATGTGTTTGCACATATTTGTAAATGGAGATAAAAAAGAATATGATAATCTATTACTTCCAGCTAAAAGATTAGGCTCCGCTTTTCAGAAGGTTAACTTTTTACGCGACTTAAAAGCTGATTATGAATATTTAGGTCGAGCTTATTTTCCAGACTTTAGCATTGAAACATTTAATGAGGCTAAAAAACGTAGTATTATCAACGATATGGAAACCGATTTTATAGAAGCTCGCAAGGGAATAAGCGAATTGCCTGGAAAAACAAAATTAGCTGTTTATATTGCCTATTTATATTTTTACGAACTGTTGAAAAAAATAAAAAAAACACCCGTACATGGCATTTTAGAAGCACGTATCCGAGTTTCGGACACTAAAAAAATCGCACTATTTGCCAAAGCATACATTGATTTCCTTTTACACAAAATATAACCCATTACCATATATGAAATTTTCGATAACAGACGAACGTGAAGTAAAAAAATTCTTTATTATATTTTATGTAGTAGGAATCATTGGCATGGCTATCCCCTATACACTTCCTTTATTTAAAATTTTAACTCCCTATGCACTTGTATTAAGTTTTGGGTATTTGGCTTATTTTCATCCAACTAAAAAAAATACTACGAGCAATATTTTATTCTTCTTTATTTTTCTTGCTGGTTTAGTTGTTGAAATTATTGGCGTTAAAACAGGTGTAATTTTTGGTGGATACGAATACGGTAATAGTTTGGGTATGAAGGTTTTTGACACACCCCTATTGATTGGTATAAATTGGTTATTCTTAGTGTATACTACCGCTTGCATGGTCGATAAAACGAAATGGCATGCAGTACTCAAAATAGTAGTTGCAGCATCTGGAATGTTGGTGTATGATATCGTGTTAGAACAAGTGGCTCCCAAAATGGATATGTGGTCGTGGCAAAATAACGTGGTGCCAATACAAAACTACATAGCATGGTTTGTAATTGCTGCTTTTTTTCATAGTTTGCTTAAAATTTTCAAAGTAAAACTCAGCAATCCGCTGGCTGCCCATATTATAGCGTGCCAATTTGTATTTTTTGTTGTATTGTTGTTTTTACTCTAAATCAACGTGTAAAGATGATAAAAGCAAAGCATCATTGGTTTATCTACCCATTTTTTATTTTCTATTCTTTTTGGAAAATAAAAAGGCACTTTAAAGATGTGCACATTAATACGCTTTTACCAACGGACACTATGGATAAACCTATTTTACTCATTGGCAACCATATAAGTTGGTGGGATGGATTTATCGTACAATATATCAATCAGAAATTATGGAAAAAAAAGTTCCATTTTATGATGTTAGAAGAGCAATTGAAAAAACATCAATTTTTGAACTTAACAGGAGGTTTTTCTATTAATAAGAAATCAAAAGAGATTATTGCATCACTTACGTATGCACAAGAATTATTACATACAAAAAACAATTTGGTACTTATGTTTCCGCAAGGAAAAATTACCAGCATGCACCAACAAACGATGGTTTTTGAAAAAGGCATTGAACGAATTTTACAGCATGCAAGCGATACCATTGAGGTAGTATTTATGGTAAATATAATTGATTATTTTTCTGATGAAAAGCCTACCCTATATATCTATTTAACTAATTATCAAACAGATAAACCAAATCATAAAGACATTGAGAAAGCCTTTCAAGATTTTTACAACAGTTGTTTAGGTACCCAACAAAAACGTGCTACGGAATGATTTATTTTGCCTACATAGTGCTTGGTTTTGCTTTGTTACAACTGCTCGTGGTAGGTGTAAACTGGATATTTCGTCAAAGTTTGACACAAGAATACACCCATAATGACAAATTGGTATCTGTATTAATTCCTGCACGAAACGAGGGAAAAAACATAGCATCTATTTTAGGCGATTTACGCAAACAAACGTATCAACACATAGAGATTATAGTACTTGATGATGATTCGACTGACAATACGTCCTCAATTATTGAGCAACAAATACAGCACGATTCGCGAGTAAAACTGCTAGCATCGAAAGGTCTACCAAAAGGCTGGTTAGGAAAAAATTATGCTTGTCATCAATTGGCAAAAGAAGCAAAAGGAGAATACCTGCTTTTTTTAGATGCAGATGTACGCATTCAGCCAAGGCTCATTGGTAAATTGCTGCATTTTAGTATCAACAAACAAAAACAATTAGTATCCATTTTTCCGAAACAAGAGATGAAAAGTGCTGGAGAATGGAAAACTGTTCCTTTAATGAATTACATACTGCTTACTTTACTACCGCTCATTTTAGTTCGGTTTCCTTATTTTTCATCATTATCGGCAGCTAATGGGCAATGTATGTTTTTTTCGCAAAATAGTTATCAGTCTATTTTACCACACCAACAACTCAAAAATACTGCGGTTGAAGATATTGAAATTGCACGTTTATACAAAAAACGAAAACAACATATCGCATGCTTAGCTTCAGTTGACGATATTTCGTGTAGAATGTATAGTAACAACGATGAAGCAATAACTGGTTTTAGCAAAAATTGCTTGAGCTTTTTTGGAGGTTCGGCTATACTTGGATTGCTATTTTGGGCTCTTACAAGTTTGTCTTTTATTGTTCTATTATGGTTTCCAATCTTATTGGCAATCTATTTAATGATGGTTATTAGTACACGTATTGGCGTGTCTGTTATTAGTCATCAGTCTGTTATTAAAAACTTACAATACCTTCTTTATCAGCATAATTATTTAGGCATTTTATTGTTTAGTGCCATAAAAAACAAACGCAAACGTCATTTACTATGGAAAGAAAGAAATATATATCACTCCTAATTTCATTATTTATTACACTTAGCTGTCTGGCTAATTCCAACCAAGAAAAAGTGTACCTTGCTTACGTTAACAACACTATGAGCGAGTGGAAGAAAATAATTGATACCATGGAGAAAACCTCTTTGACGAACAATCAAACACGACTCGAACTTCTCAACTACCAATATGGGTACATAGCATGGTGCTTAGGACAAAAAAAACACGATGAAGCTACCATATATTTGCGACGAGCCGAGAAACACATTGACGCATTGGATAATAAAAAATACAAACCTGCTGATTTACATGCTTATAAAGCAGCATTTTATGGATATAAAATTGCAATAACACCTTTTAAAGCAAGTTATTTAGGACCAAAAAGCATTTGGCATGTAAAAAAGGCATTGGAAATTGAACCCGAAAATATGTTTGCGTTATTGCAATATGGAAATATTTACTATTATATGCCTGTAACATTTGGCGGATCAAAAGAAACAGCTAGCCAGTATTACTTGAAAGTAGAAAAATGGTACGAAAAACATCCACAACAACGTATTACTAACTGGAACTATATCAATGTATTAGTAACATTAACAAACACGTATATTGCTCTAGGAAAAAAAGATAAAGCAACAGAGTATTACAACAAGATAGTAACGGCAGAGCCAACATCATCTTGGATTAAACAAGAAATTTATCCGCAATTAAAATAAAAAGCAAAGAATATTGGTATATGAAAAATAAAGAAGTTATCGTTGTAGGTGCTGGATTAGGGGGATTAACCACAGCATTACGTTTAGTAAAAAAAGGCTACAAAGTAACCATATTAGAAAAAAACACACAAGCCGGTGGAAGATTAAATCGCATCCAAAAAGATGGTTTCACGTTCGACACAGGTCCAAGTTTTTTTAGTATGTCGTATGAATTTAAAAAATTAGCCGAAGAATGTAATATAACGATGCCATTTGAGTTTGTTGAACTCGACCCCTTGTATAGCGTACACTTTGCTGGCGACCCACGTAGCTATCATTTGTACAAAGATATGAAAAAATTGGCAGAGCAGTTCAAAGATATCGAACCTGATTTTGAAGCTAAAATGGCTACGTATTTGCAAAAATCAGGTGCATTGTTTCATGACACAATCGACTTGGTGGTAAAAAACAACTTTGACTCTATATTTGAATATATTGCAACCTTAATGCGTGTAAACCCAGTACACTTACCGGTATTGCTACGTAACTTTTGGCAACAAGTAGGCTTACATTTTTCATCCAAAGAAGTTAAACGCATTGTATCGCTTGTAGCATTCTTTTTGGGCAGAACTCCTTTTGATACCATGGCAATTTACACCCTATTATCGTATACTGAATTTAAACACGATGGCTATTACAACGTAAAAGGAGGTATGTATAAAATTGTAGAAGGTATTGTTGCTGAATTAGAAAAAGAAAACGTAAAATTTGAATACAATACCGAGATTGTGAATATCCAATCTGAAAAAATACGCGTAAAAAGCGTAATTGATCAACATGGCAAAGAATGGCTTGCCGATATTTTTGTCATAAATGCAGATGCTGCTGTATTTAGAGGCACAGTGATGAAACGTAAAAAATTCAGCACAAAAAAACTGGATAAAATGAATTGGACAATGGGCTATTTAACAATTTATTTAGGCATTGATTGCAAGCTTCCTCAGGTGAATCATCATAATTATTACCTCGGCACTAATTACGAAGAATATGCCAACAATGTGATGAAAAATCCAGATACATTAGATAAGCCTTATTACTATGTAAACGTACTATCCAAGCACAACGAAGAATGTGCTCCTGCAGGTTGCGAAAGTTTATTCTTTGTATGTCCAGTACCTACCCTATTGCAAAAACCAAATTGGGACGACCGTGATAAAATAGTCGATAGCATTATTGCAGATTTTTCTAATCGTATTGACAAAAACATTGCTCCACATATAGTGTCTAAAACTATTTTTACACCTAAAGAATGGGAAACAATGATTAATCTTCATCGTGGTAGCGGATTGGGATTGTCGCACACGATGTTTCAAATTGGAGGGTTTAGACCTGCCAATTTTGACGAAAAATTTGAAAATACCTTTTATGTAGGTACTTCAACCATACCAGGAGCAGGATTGCCCATGGCTGTAATAAGTTCAGAATTAGTATGTAAACGCGTATATGCCTTTACGGAAAAAAATAATTAGTTACATGGAAAACAAAGAGGTAATTTTAATAACTGGAAGTAATGGGCTAATTGCTAAGCAATTAGCGAGTTCTTTGGCTAGTCAATATACAATTCGCCTCTTAACTCGCAAACCAACAAAACCGAATGAATACTGCTGGGACATCCATCAACAATTCATTGATGAAAAAGCACTTGATAATGTATCTCACATCATCCATTTAGCGGGTGCTGGTATTGCTGACAAACATTGGAGTAAATCGCGACAAAAAGAGATAGTATCAAGCAGAGTAGATAGTGCCAAACTGCTACTTACGGCTTGTATCAAACAGAACAGTAAGTTGAAATCATTTATTTCGGCTTCGGCAATTGGTTACTATGGTCAAACAAGCTCCGAACATATTTTTACTGAAACAGATGAGCCTGGAAATGATTTTGTTAGTTCTGTATGTGTAGCTTGGGAAAAGGCAGCCGATGAGTTTGAGAAACTAGGTGTTGCAGAACGGGTAATAAAACTACGCACAGGCATTGTGATGGCAACAGAAGGCGGTGCCTTACCAAACATATTATTTCCATTACAACTACGTGTAGCACTGGTGCTTGGCAACGGAAAACAATATTTGCCATGGATTCATCTCCACGATATATGTTCGATGTATCAATTTGCGATAGAGAATAAGCACTGCAGAGGTGTGTATAATTGCGTAGCTAACGAATCTATTACTTATGAGAGTTGTATTCAAACTGCAAAGAACATGTACTCAAAAAAAATGCTCCCTTTTTCTGTCCCTGCATTTTTACTAAAATTCGTACTTGGCAAACGTTCTTCCTTATTACTTTACGGTAGCAGAATAAATAATGCACGAATCATTGAATCCGGGTTTTCTTTTTCCTACACTACGTTTGAAGAGTGTCTGAAAAATTTGATTGCGAACAAGTAAAGTTCTTTGTAAGTAATAAAGAGAAGTAACATTTTTTAAGCAAAAAACAGTCATGTAATTTTTTTGTTCCCAGTATAAACCAATATCTTTGTATTTCATTAAATGTGAAGATAGCTATGATGGATATTTTATTGTTACTTGGTGGTTTTGTGGCATTGGTCTATGGTGCAGATAAGCTTGTTGAAGCAGCAGCTAGTTTTGCCAAAAAATTACAAATACCAAGTATCGTTATTGGTCTTACAATTGTTTCTTTTGGCACCTCTGCTCCCGAATTTGTCGTCAATCTGTTTGCCTCGCTTGAAAATAACAGCGATATCGTTTTAGGAAATATCTTGGGGAGTAATATTGCTAATATTCTACTCATACTCGGAACATCAGCTATTATATACCCTTTAACAGTAAAAAAACAAACTACTTGGATAGAAATCCCACTAAGTGTTATGGCTGCTATTGCTGTTTTCTTTTTAGCTTCAGATCAATTGATTGATCACGCTACTCAATCAGCAATAACTCATATTGATGGAATGATGTTATTATTGTTCTTCTTAGTTTTTATAGCGTATAACATCTCTCTTACCATTAAAAGTAAAAATGACGAAGATATTGAAACAAAAGATTACTCTATTTTAGTTTCAACTCTACTCATTGTACTTGGATTAACATTGTTAGGGGCAGGAGGAAAAGCTATAGTGTATGGAGCTACTAATTTGGCAGAAACCTTTGGTATCAGTCAACGCATCATTGGTATTATTATTGTTGGAATAGGAACATCATTACCCGAATTAGCAACAAGTGTGGTAGCTGCTCGTAAACAGAAAACAGATATAGCAATTGGCAATATTGTCGGTTCTAATATTTTCAATACTTTCTTTGTATTAGGAACTTCAGCTACCATTAGTTCGGTACAAGTATCTTCGGCTGCAATGTACGATATCTATGTTAATATAGCATGTAGTGTCTTGTTATTTGGGCTTTTATTTATTGGAAAGTCACATACTATATCTCGTAAAGAAGGGTTTATAATGCTTGGCTTGTTTATTACATATATCGCATCCATTACATTATAGAAAACCTCAACACATCGTCTTTTGTATGTTTTGTTTATCCCCTACAATCCAAATAATATCAGCTAGTTGAATAATCTCAGACGAATCGGGATTCATTATGGTAAGGTTGTGTCTCTCTATTCCAATAATCATACACCCCACGTTTCTGATACCAGATTGAATAATACTTTTACCGATTAAAGAAGAGCCCTCTTGTACTATAAATGACGTTAACGTAACATCAATATTTGCTTTTGGGATATCTATGTCTTCTTTTTGTTCCATCACTGTATTCAACCGTTCTATTTGTTCATCATTGCCCAATACCAATAACTGATCATATGGGTAAATACGCTCCTCTCCTGTCGGCAAATAAATAAAATTTTTTCCTCTTATAATTTTAATAATGGATACACCAAAAGCCTCCTTAATATTAGTTTCACTAATCTTTTGTCCAATATATGGCGAATCAACAGATGTTTCAACAACCGCTAAATGTATATTTTGATGTGCAAAATGTGAATAAAAACTTGTTCGTAAAGGTTTTTGCTGCTTGTCTAATTCTTCTTTCGTGTGTAAATTTGAAATAAATCTCTTTTCTATTTTCGCATAATGTAAAAACGAAACTCTAGAAAACAATATAAACAAGACAATAGCCAATGCTACTAAAATAACGAACAAATAACTATGTGTAAAACAAGAATATAATACAAAAGTTACTAATACAACAGCTATAAAAACACGCAACAATAATAATGACATCAATCCTCCTCGTGTAACTTTATTTTCATTCCATAGTTTTAAAAATATATCTTGTTTTCTATTTCTGTTTACCATTAATCCTTTTAAAAAAGGAAATAAAAATGCAATAGTCAACAAAGCCTGAAAAAGATTAATCAATACATTAGGCATCCAGACATTTAATTTTTCTAGTAGAAAAGGATGAACAAAATGAAACATAAATAAAATGATACCAACACAAATCACGGTATAGCCAATTACTTGCACAGCAAACGCTCTCAATAATTGTTTCCAATCGCTGCTAGTCGTCACCCTATTTGAATAAGTTACATATTTGGCTAATGTTTCTTTGGTATTGCTTGATAAACGCGGATATATCCACTCATATAAAGGATTAGCTAATCGTATAATGTAAGGAGTTGTAAAGGTAGAAATAACCGATACTGCTACTATAATAGGATATATATGCGGGCTCATTATGCCTAAAGTATAACCCAATGTTGCTATAATAAACGCAAACTCTCCGATTTGAGCTAAACTCATACCTGACTGAATGGCTGTACGTAAATCTTGACCAGAAAGTAACACCCCCAAAAAGGAGAAAAAGGCTTTGCCAAAGATCGTTGATAACGTAAGCAATAACACAGGAAACCAATATTCAACTAATACAGATGGGTCAACCATCATACCAACAGATACAAAAAATATAGCACCAAATAAATCTTTAATGCCTTTAGACAATTTTTCAATATGCTCTCCTTCCACTGTTTCGGCAAAAATTGACCCCATTATAAATGCTCCCAATGCGGCTGAGAAACCTGTATAAGTAGCCATTGCTACCATTCCAAAACAAAACCCAATGGAAATAATCAACAAATTTTCATCGTTCATCCACTTTCGAGCTTTTTGAAAAAAAGAGGGAAAAACATAAATCCCTACCAAAAACCACAATACCAAGAAAAAGGCTAATTTAACAATGCTGTATAACATGTCAATACCTGCAAATTCTTTACTTAAAGCAACTGTTGATACTAAAACCATCATAACAATGGCAACTATATCTTCAACGACTAAGGTACCAAAAACAATAGAGGTAAATTTATGCTTGCGAATTCCTAAATCGTCAAACGCCTTGATAATGATGGTAGTTGATGACATTGAAAGCATACCACCAAGCATAAAACTTTCAATCATTGTCCAATGAAGTAAATACCCTACCAATATGCCCAACGAAAACATCGTTACAACTTCAGTTCCTGCTGTAATAAGAGCTGAACTGCCAACATGCATTAGTTTTTTAAAACTAAACTCAAGCCCCAATGCAAACAAAAGAAAAATCACACCAATTTCAGACCACTGATGCACACTCTCCTTTTCTATAATTGTGGGTAAAACATCAAAATAAGGTCCCACTAAAAATCCAGCCACAATATATCCCAAAACCATAGGTTGCTTAAGTCGCTTAAAAAGCAACGTAACAATACCAGCAGCAATTAAGATAATGGCTAAATCAGAAACTAAATGTATTTCCCCCATACAAAAATAATGACATTAAGTAGGATAAAAATAAAAAAAATAGCCTGACACATATATCAGGCTATTAACTATAAAAATAGAATTTATTCAGCGTTAGCTAGTTCGGAATCAACTAAAATACGTCCGCAATGTTCGCATACAATAATTTTTTTACGTAGGCGAATATCCAACTGTCTTTGAGGTGGAATTTTATTAAAACAACCGCCACATGCATCACGTTGAATATATACCACAGCTAAACCATTACGTGCATTTTTACGAATACGTTTAAATGCTTGCAATAAACGATCTTCTATCAATTTTTCCAACTGCTTAGCATCATCTCGAAGCTTTTCTTCTTCTTGTCTAGTTTCTGATACAATTTCTTCTAATTCTTCTTTTTTCTCTTTCAAATTAGCATTCATATCTTCTAGCTGAGCAAGAGCTTTTGCTTTTTCTTCTTTTTTTACATCAATGGCAACTGTGAATTCACGTATATTTTTTTCACAATGTTCAATCTCAAGTGTTTGATATTCAACCTCTTTTGTCAAATGGTCAAACTCTCGATTATTTCTTACATTATTAATTTGTTCTTGGTACTTTGTTATCAAAGCAGTTGCATTCTGAATATCTACTTTTCTATTTACAATTCTGTTTGTCAACTCTTCTACATCAGCATCGTATTTGGTAATACGAGTTTGCAAACCAATGATTTCATCTTCTAAATCTTGTACTTCTAAAGGAAGTTCGCCTCTTAACGTTTTTATTCTGTCTATATCAGAATAAATGGTTTGTAAATCATACAAAGCTCTGAGTTTTTGTTCTATTGAAATTTCAATTTCAGTCTTTTTTTCAGCCATACTACAGGTTATTTTGTGGGTATTATCTCAAATAAAATGCTTATTTATCAAAAATAGAGAACAGGATTATGCTCATTCTCTGAAAAATGGATTGCAAATGTAGGCATTTTTTTTGAAATTAAATCAAAAAAAATGTCTTTTATAAAATGTTCAGACTCAAAATGTCCAATATCGACCAAAAGTAAACGATTTTCGGGTAAAAAAAAGTCATGATACGAAATATCTGCTGTTACATAAGCATCTGCCTTGTGATTTATTGCTTGTTGTATCAACGAACGCCCACTACCTCCACACACAGCAACTTTTTTTATCATCTTATTTGTTAAGGTTGACGTACGTAGCATCTTGCATCCAAATTTTTGTTTCAACATATCCATAAAGTCCATCTCATTCATTGGAGAAGCCAAAGTGGCTACCATACCTAATCCTACAGAATAGTCTCTATTTACTAACGGAATAAAATCATAAGCTGGCTCTTCATAAGGATGAACCATTTTGAGAGTTTCTTCAGCTTTTTTTATCAATCGAGTGGGCAAAATCATCTCTATGCGACACTCATTCTCGTGGTGCAAGTTATTACATTCTCCCACAAATGGATGTGCTTCATTATTTGCTCGAAAAGAACCAATTCCTGTAGAAGAGAAACTACAACAATCATAATTACCAATATGGCCTACTCCTACCATAAACAAAGCTTCCTTTATTTTATCAGCATATGTGTTTGGCACATAACAGACTAACTTAGCAAGTCCATTTTCTGTTGGCATTAACACATGCAAATCAGTTGCCCCCAATTGCTTACACATCATACTACTCACGCCATTCATTACCACATCCATATTGGTATGTGCAGCATAAATAGCAATATTATGTTGGATGGCTTTCCGCACACATCTCTCTGTATATGTATGTTGCGTAATTTTAGTTAACCCTTTAAAAATTAACGGATGATGTGCTAAAATAAAGTTGCATTTTTTTTGAATAGCCTCATCTACAACTTTTTCTGTAACATCTAAACAAAGTAACACACCTGTAATATAACTATTTTCGTTATCAATCAGTAAACCCGCATTATCCCATTTTTCTTGTAACGAAACTGGAGCAAATTCATTTAGTATATCAGCCAATTCGTTTGTTTTCATAGGTAAACAAAATATAAGTCTATGCGTTTTTTTTCTAAGTTTAACATGCTAATTAATCAACTACCAGTATTTAATCAGCATACATAATCAGTGCTGACGAGGCAGGTACTGTAATTTCTTGTTTGTTATGCTTAAAAATTCCATTCAAGTTTATTTCTTCCCCATTAGCTACAACAACCCAATTTTCTACAGGAATTGCCATGTTGATAGCATATCTATTTCCGTTATAAATAACTAAAATACGCCTCCAAGAATCCCCATTTGCATAATCATCAATTGTATAAGCAACAAGAGCTGGTTCTTTCACATTAATAAAACGTAAATGTTTTTGCACCATTTCTTGAGTGGGCATTCTAAAAGCAGGATGCTGTTTTCGTAAGCTAATTAAATTACGATAATATTCAAAAATATCATAGTTTGTCGTTTTAAACGTCCAATCAATTTGATTTATGCTATCTGGCGATTGATAAGTGTTATGAACCCTTTGTTTATCACGTTTCAATTCTTCTCCAGCATACATAAAAGGCACGCCTTGTGCAGTAAATACGATGGTTTGAGCCAATTTATTAAAACGATGTTTCTCTTTGTCTGATGCACCTTCAGGAGCTGAATAAATAATTTTGTCATGCAAACACAAATCATCATGACAAGAAACATAATTTATTACTTGAGTCGGATGATTAGCATAGGGTGCTTTTGCATACTTAACAGAATCGTAATTAAGCTGATTATGCTGGGTAGCTCCTACTACACCAAACTTTATACTTTCTTCGTACCCATGCACACCTGCCATAAAACCAGGCACCTTATTGTTATCCCAAGTTCCTCTTATGCCATCACGAATATCATCACTAAATACAGCAATATTATTTAATTGTTTGGCATGTTGTTTAATAGCACGTTTCTCAAAAGGTAAGGGGAAATCCCACTCTGCTGTCCATCCTTCACCATGTATAGTAATAGAGGGGTCAATTTTATCTAATTCTGCACGTAGTAAATTTAATGTTTCAATATCATGGATACCCATCAAATCAAATCGAAAACCATCTACTTTGTATTCATTTACCCAATATTTACACGATTCAATAATATATTTACGAACCATTGCTCTTTCTGAGGCTGTTTCGTTACCGCATCCTGATGCATTAGACCAACTTCCATCTTCTTTAAAACGATAGAAATACCCAGGAGCAGTTAAATTTAAATGCGATTGAACTCCCCAAAAGGTATGATTATAAACAACATCCATAATCACACGGATACCATTATTTTTCAATGATTGAATGGCTTTCTTTAATTCAATAATTCGAGCCGTTGGATTATAAGGGTCGGTAGAATAAGCTCCTTCAGGAACATTATAATTTTTAGGATCGTACCCCCAGTTGTACTGATTTTCATCTAATTTTGTTTCATCCACAGAGGCATAATCATATATTGGTAAAAGTTGTACATGTGTTATACCTAATTCCTTTAGATGTTCAACGCCCGTTTTTTTACCTTCAGCATTTACAGTCCCCATCTCGGTAAAAGCTAAAAACTTTCCTTTATATTGCATACCCGATTGTTCAGATGTAGAAAAATCACGCACATGCAACTCGTAAAGCACAGCATCAGTAAAATTTTTCATTGCTGGTCTTTTCACATCTTCCCAACCAGAGGGATTGGTTTCCGACATATCAATGATAGCTCCCCTATTTCCATTTACACCAACAGCTTTTGCCCAAATTCCAGGAGTTTCGTCCCACCATCTATCTTGCTGAAATATTTGAAAAGTATAAAACTTACCCTTTAAGTCGCCATCAACAGTAGCTACCCAAGTACCATCTATATCATATTTTAATTTTACAACATCAAAAGGTTCTCCTCCCAGACCTTCATGATATAGATTTAATTTGGCTTCTTTTGCAGCAGGTGACCATAGCCTAAATTTAGTATGTAAAGGGGAGTATACGACCTCTAAATCATTGCCTTCGTATACTGGATAGTCATCATACGAAGCGTACTCCTTAGGCAAATTAACACACGACATAAGCAATAACGCAATTACGGAAACCAAAAATAGATTTATTTTTCTCATGCTCTTTTTTCTTATTCTGATATAAAAATGTTGTTACTAATACTAGTAGAATTGCTTTCACTTTGCTGGGGTTTTAGGTATTCAAAAAAATCAAACGTAATTCGCAAAATTAGTTTTTTTAAATGATTAAACAAACTTTTTAACAATAAAAATAACATAAAAATTAAGATTTATTTAAGGCAGGTAAGTCATTCGTATGAATAAAATTAGTACTTTTGCCACTCAAACTTTTACAAACTCAATTCAAATGATAACAATAATTGATGTATTTAGTTTTTTAGGAGCTTTTGCGTTTGCAATTAGCGGTATCCGTTTGGCTTCAAAAAAACAATTTGATTGGTTTGGTGCGTATATTGTAGGATTAGTAACTGCCATTGGAGGAGGAACCTTACGCGATCTATTACTAGATCAACCTCCTTTTTGGATGGAACAAGGATGGTACCTCATCAGTACTCTCATGGCTTTACTTTTTGTGGTTGCATTAGGCAAATATGTAAATAAATTATCTTCTTCGTTTTTTGTATTTGATACAATAGGCTTAGCTGTATTTACAATTGCTGGTATCGAAAAAACATTAGTATTTGGCTATTCTTATTGGATAGCTATTGTAATGGGAGTAATGACAGGATGCTTAGGTGGAATTATTAGAGATATTTTCATAAACGAAACACCCTTAATTTTCAGAAAAGAGATTTATGCTATCGCATCTATTATAGGAGGTATTTTGTATTTAGTATCCCTACATGTGTTTAACCTAAGTGAATTAATCTCGTACGTTATAGGTTTTAGTAGCATTGTCTTAGTGCGATTTTTAGCCGTTAAATACGAAATCAGCTTACCCCAATTACGTGATTCTCAATAAGTATATGTCTACTCAAATTAAATTTTGCAGTTTAGCTAGCGGAAGTAGTGGAAACTGTTATTACGTTGGAAACGAAAAACATGGCATTTTGATTGATGCTGGTATTGGAGTTAGAACAATAAAAAAAAGGTTGAAGGATATTGGCGTTGCGTTAGAATCAATACTAGGTATATTCGTAACGCACGACCACTTTGATCATATTGCATCTATAGGTGTACTGGGAGAGATTCACCACATTCCCATTTTTTCAACCCCTGAAATATTAGACGGCATAAATCGTTGCTACAAGGTAACGCAAAAACTTCAACATAGCAAACGACCCATTGCAAAAAATAAAATCATTGAAATTGGAAGTTTCACCATTGAGGCTTTCTCTGTATCACATGATGCCTCTGACTGTGTGGGGTATACCATTTGCCAAGGCACAAAAAAATTTACAATAGCTACCGACTTGGGGTATATCAATACTGAAGCAGCTCAACACTTAATGAATGCCACCTCGTTTGTGGTAGAATCCAATTATGACGAACAAACCCTATTGGAAAATCCATCCTATCCAACATATCTAAAAGAACGTATTTTGAGCAACAAAGGACACTTGAGTAACCACGCATTAGCAGAATTCTTATCAATTAATTACCAAGAACATTGGCAACACATTTTTTTGTGTCATTTAAGTAAAGAGAACAACTCGCCCGAATGTGCACTATCTACCATCGAAAAAAAAATTGCCCATCAAAGATTTAATTTATGGACTAATTGTACTCTAATAGCTTTACCTCGTACTACCCCTACTGAAGTTTTTATTATTTAAAAGACGATTATAGTTACTTTTCGTTACATCCAAGCTATTTTTGGCGTCCGTTTTTGAAATAATTCTTTGAAAAATGAATTTTATACCGTATTTTTGTGCTCCCAAAATACCATGACAGTTCAGATAAATAAAATAGTACGACTACATCAATCAATATCAGAAGTATTCGTACGAATACTTAACAATAAGTAATCCACGTAAAAAAGAATGAATACTATCCTATGGCAGAACAAGTAAAAAAAGACAATCAAGACAATATTGTCATCCGATTTTCAGGAGACTCTGGAGATGGAATGCAATTGGCGGGCACACTTTTTGCCAACATATCGGCAATGAGTGGAAATGATATTTCTACATTTCCTGATTTCCCTTCCGAGATTAGAGCCCCTCAGGGTACATTAAGCGGTGTATCAGGCTACCAAGTACATATAGGACCCAAAGTATATACTCCAGGAGATAAAACTGACGTACTAATAGCAATGAATCCTGCTGCATTAAAGATAAATGTAAAAAACCTGAAAAATAGTTCTGTTGTAGTTATCGACACTGATAGTTTTACTAAAAAAGATTTAGAAAAAGCATTATTTTCAACGTCTAACCCCTTTGAAGAACTTGGAATAGGAAATATCAGCGTAATTGAAGCTCCTATAGGATCTATGGTAAAAGAAAGCCTTACTAATTCAGGATTAGAAGGTAAAGATGTGTTACGATGCAAAAATATGTTTGCATTAGGTTTATCGTGTTGGTTGTTTGATCGCCCATTAAACTTAGCAGAGAGCTTAATTCGCACAAAATTTGCAAAAAAACCAATTGTAGCCGAAGCAAACATAAAGGTACTACACGATGGATATAATTTTGGAGCTAACACGCACGCTTCTGTGCCTACTTACCATATTGCTACAAGTACAAAAGAAAAGGGATTTTACACTGACGTAGATGGTAATACCGCAACTGCTTATGGTTTAATTGCAGCTGCCGAAAAAGCGGGCATGGAATTATTCTTAGGAAGCTATCCTATTACACCTGCTACCGATATTTTACAAGAACTTGCTAAACATAAAGCGTTGGGAGTAAAGACCATGCAAATGGAAGATGATATAGCGGGTATTTGCTCAGCTATTGGTGCAAGTTTTGCTGGTTCGTTAGCTGCTACAAACACTTCCGGACCAGGTTTAGCTCTTAAAAGCGAGGCTATTGGCTTAGCTGTTATGGCAGAATTGCCAATTGTAATTATAGATGTTCAACGGGGAGGACCTTCAACAGGCTTGCCAACCAAAAGCGAACAAACAGACTTAATGCAAGCGTTATACGGTCGCAATGGAGAAAGTCCAGTGGCTGTGGTAGCAGCAAAATCGCCAACAGACTGTTTCGATGCTGCTTTTTGGGCATCCAAAATAGCTGTAGAACACATGACCCCAGTAATTTTACTCACTGATGGTTATATAGCAAATGGTTCCGGAGCATTCAAAATTCCCGAATTAGAAAACTATCCTAGTATTCAACCTCATTATATCAAAAAGGATCAACAAAACTGGAAACCATACACACGTAACGAAGAGACTAAAGTGCGTTATTGGGCAACACCTGGAACAGAAGGTTTTCAGCATCGCATTGGTGGATTAGAAAAAGATTATACAACAAGTATTATTTCAACAGATCCAGCCAATCACCAACTTATGGTGAAAACACGTCAAGAAAAAATTAATGCAATTGCAAATTTTATCCCTATTATTGATATACAAGGAGATGCAAACGCTGATGTATTAATAGTTGGTTGGGGTGGAACATACGGACATCTATTATCAGCTGTAAATGAAATGAATGAGAACGGTAAAAAAACGGCATTTGCTCATTTTAGTTTTATTAGCCCATTACCTAAAAATACAGAAGAAATACTGCGGAAATACAAAAAAATAATTGTTTGCGAACAAAATCTTGGTCAGTTTGCAGGTTATTTACGCATGAAAATTCATGGGTTACCTATCTACCAATACAACGAGGTAACTGGGCAACCTTTTTTAGTAAGCGAATTAGTAAAGTATTTCACAAAAATTATGGAGGAATAAAAATATGTCAGAATTAACATATAAACCATTTCAAGCATCCGATTATAAAAGTGCACAAGCAGTACGCTGGTGTCCAGGTTGTGGCGACCATTTTTTATTAAATTCTCTACACAAAGCGATGGCTAACATTGGGATACCCCCGCATCAAATCGCAGTTATTTCTGGTATAGGATGTTCTTCTCGATTACCTTATTATATGAATACCTATGGTTTTCATACCATTCACGGTCGTGGTGCTGCTATTGCATCGGGCTTAAAAGTTGCCAATCCAAAATTAAGTGTATGGCAAATTACTGGTGATGGCGATTGTCTTGCCATTGGAGGAAACCATTTTATTCATTCCATACGTAGAAATATGGATTTAAATATTGTATTAGTTAATAATCGAGTATATGGCTTAACAAAAGGTCAGTATTCCCCTACTTCTGATCGCGGTTACGTCTGTAAATCAGCTCCCTATGGAACAGTAGAAGATCCTTTTCGTCCTGCTGAATTAGCATTTGGTGCTAGAGGCACTTTTTTTGCACGTACAGTAGACGTAGATTCTCCTGTGGCAGTAGAAGTATTAACGGCAGCAGCCAAACACAAAGGAGCCTCAGTAGTAGAAGTATTAGAAAATTGCATCATTTTCAATGATGGAACGCACAGTGCTGTAAGTAAAAAAGAAGGACGTGCAAAAAATGCCATTGTATTACAACATGGCAAACCTATGATTTTTGGCGAAAATAACGAAAAAGGATTAATCCTAGATGGTATGAACCTAAAAGTAGTTAATTTAGGTGAAAATGGTGTTACAGAAAAAGATATTCTAATACATGATGAAACAACCATAGATTTTACCCTACATCTAAAACTAGCGACTATGCCATTTCCTGAATTTCCGATTGCTTTAGGAGTAATTAGAAGTATAAAAGCACCAACCTATGACGAAGAAATAACTGTGCAAATTAAAGATGTACAAGCGAAAAACCCAACTCGTTCGTTGAAAGACTACTTGATGAAAGGCGAAATTTGGGAAGTAAAATAGTATAAAAACATAGCCATAAAAAATCCCCCTAAGAAATGAACTTAGGGGGATTTTTTATGGCTATGTTACTAGTGTGATGGTAATACGCAAATCAACATACATGTATTTACTATCACCATAGTAGGAGTGATTATGCTTTTCCAGCACTTCCTAATACTTTTTCCACTTTGTGTTTATATAGTCTTTTTAATTCTTCACGAGCTGGTCCTAAATATTGACGAGGGTCAAATTTTTCAGGATTATCATTAAAAAACTGACGAACAGATGCTGTCATCGCTAAACGACCATCAGAGTCAATATTAATTTTGCATACGGCTGATGTTGCAGCTTTACGCAATTGATCTTCAGGAATACCGATTGTATCTTTTAATTTACCACCATTTTCGTTAATAGTTTTCACATACTCTTGTGGCACAGAAGATGCACCATGCAATACAATAGGAAAACCAGGTATTTGCTTTTCAATTTCTTCTAAAATATCAAAACGCAATGGAGGTGGCACTAACACACCATTAGCATCTTTTGTACACTGTGCAGGTGTAAATTTATTCGCTCCATGAGAAGTTCCAATAGAAATCGCCAACGAATCAACACCAGTACGTGTTACAAATTCAATAACTTCTTCTGGGCGAGTATAATGACTCACTTCTGATGACACCTCATCTTCCACTCCTGCTAGTACTCCTAATTCACCTTCTACAGTTACACCATGAGCATGAGCATATTCTACAACTTGTTTTGTCAACTCAATATTTTTTTCAAATGAATGATGAGAACCATCAATCATTACTGAAGAAAATCCCATATCAATACAACTTTTGCATAATTCAAATGTATCACCATGATCAAGATGAAGTGCAATTTGAGGATTTTCCCAACCAAGTTCTTTAGCATATTCTACAGCTCCTTGAGCTAAATAACGTAATAAAGTTTGATTTGCATATTTACGAGCACCACTGGATACTTGTAAAATAACAGGCGATTTAGTTTCAGCACAAGCCGATACAATAGCTTGAATTTGCTCTAAATTATTAAAATTGAATGCAGGAACAGCATAGCCCCCCTCCACTGCTTTTTGGAACATTTGTTTGGTGTTCACTAAACCAAGTTCTTTGTAAGAAACCATTTTTTTTTGTGTTAAGTTTATGAATCGTTTAATTGAATTATATTCTTTTTGCATGGCAAAATTAAAAAAAATAATCTACATACTTGCCTAATTCTCAAAAAAAATACACATATGCTTTCCTTAAAAAAACAAAATTAACCATCCTTAGGTAAATAAAATACGAAAGGCATCTTCTACTTTTTTCACAGGCACAAGTTCTATTTCTGGAAAGGTTGATGTCAAGCCTTTCATATTATGATTGGGAAGTATAATTTTGGTGAATCCTAATTTTTGAGCCTCAGCAATGCGTTGCTCAATTCTATTCACAGGTCTAATTTCACCCGATAAGCCTACCTCTCCTGCCAAACAACAATTTGTTTGAATAGCGATATCCATACTTGAAGATAAAATAGCACTAATTACAGACAAATCAATGGCAGGATCTTTTACTTTTAATCCACCAGCAATATTGAGAAAGACATCTTTTTGTGCAATTTTAAACCCGGCTCTCTTTTCCAATACAGCCAACAACATATTCATACGTCTACCATCAAATCCAGTAGCTGAACGTTGTGGATTGCCATACGCAGCGGTACTAGTTAGTGCTTGCACCTCTATTAGAAATGGACGAACACCTTCAATGGCAGATGCAATAGCAATACCACTCAATTCTTCTTGATGATGGGACAGTAAAAGTTCAGAAGGATTTGTTACTTCACGCAAACCATTCTGTCTCATTTCAAATATTCCCAATTCAGAGGTACTCCCAAAACGATTTTTAATTGACCGCAATATCCTATACATATAATGCTGATCTCCTTCAAATTGTAATACTGTATCTACAATATGTTCTAATATTTTAGGACCAGCAATTACCCCATCCTTTGTAATATGTCCTATTATAAAAATGGGAGTATTCGATTCTTTTGCAAATTTGAGTAACGATGCAGCACATTCTCTTACTTGTGTAATACTACCTGGAGAAGAATCAACAACATCAGTAAAAATGGTTTGAATAGAATCAATAATCAAGAGTTCTGGTTTGATTGTTTGAATATGCTTATAAATAGTTTCAAGAGATGTTTCACTTACTATATAGCAGTCTGTTTGATGTGATGCAATACGTTCTGCTCTCAATTTTAACTGTTTTGCACTTTCCTCCCCAGATACATATAATATACGTAGATTTGACAAATGGAGAGCAACTTGCAATACCAAAGTTGATTTTCCTATCCCAGGTTCACCTCCTATTAATACCATTGAACCTGGCACTAATCCTCCTCCTAATACCCTGTTGACTTCCTCATTACACATATCTATGCGTTTTTCTTGTGAAATTTCTATTTCGTGTAATAAAATAGGCTTTTGAGCCTGAAAGTCGTATCCTGTTATGCGAGGGGCTGATTTACTCTCTTTGTGTTCTATTTCTTCCACACAAGTATTCCATTCTCCACATGCAGAACACTTACCAAACCACTTTGGTGAGTCGTTTCCACAGTTTTTACAAACATATATAGTTTTTAGTTTAGGCATACATACAAATTTGTTGCAAGATACAAGAAAAAATACAAATAAAAAAGCCACTCTATTTAAAAAGTGGCTTTTTTTTCAAATTAATTTATTTGTACGAGTGTCTGGATAAATACAAGTAGGTTTAAACTGCTTAGCTTCTTCAAAATCCATAAAGGCATATGCCATGATAATGATTGTATCGCCAGGCTGTACTCGACGAGCAGCAGCTCCATTTACACAAATTGTACCACTACCTCTTTCGCCCTTTATTACATATGTTTCAAAGCGTTCTCCATTGTTATTATCCACAATATGAACTTTTTCTGACTCAATAATATTAGCAGCTTCCATCAAATCTTCATCAATAGTTATACTACCAATGTATTCAAGATTTGCCTCGGTAATTGTTACCCGATGTATTTTAGATTTTAAAACCTGTATAAACATACTTTTTTAACGTTTAAATGGTATATTATCTATTAGTCTTATTTTTCCACAAAATACTGCAATACAACCAACGATATAATCGGATTCATTCCACGATGAAACAGGTTGTAAGGAGTAACCATCTACTATTTCAAAATACTCAACATCTAATCCTGTATTCTGAAACTTATTTAGTACCCAATTGCGAACCTCGTGAGGTTGCTTTTGGGCTACAAAGATACAACTTTCTGATAATATTTGGTATATTATAGGTGCTTTTTTGTGTTCTTCAGCAGAAAGTAGCATATTTCGACTACTCAAAGCCAAACCACTTGATTCTCTAACAATAGGGCACCCAGCAATCGTAATAGTATAATTTAACTGTTTTACCATCTCACGTATAATTGCTAATTGCTGAAAATCCTTTTCACCAAAATAAGCAATATGAGGTTGTACTGCATCAAATAATTTACTTACAATCTGTGCCACTCCATTAAAATGTCCAGGCCTGTGCCTACCCTCCATAACCGTTTCTAATGTACCAAAATTAAAGATGCGAGTATCTTTTTCTGGATACATTTCATCAACTGTAGGGGCAAACACTATATCACACCCTACTTGAGATAATAGATTAATATCAGCATCTAACGTACGCGGATACTTTTCTAAGTCTCTGCTATCATTAAACTGAGTAGGATTAACAAAAATACTTACTACAGTTACCTCATTTTCTCTTTTACTTCGCATTACCAACGACAAATGTCCCTGATGTAGTGCTCCCATTGTAGGAACAAAACCAATACGAATGCCTGTAGAATTGGTTAATGATTTACACAATTCAGATTTGGTAGTTATAATTTGCATCATTTACATCAAAATTGAGATGCAAAAGAACAAATAATATTTGGGATGAAAAAGAAAAACCCACATAAGTTATCATCAATATATAAAAAGTAACTTTTTTATACCACAATCACATTCTGTTTGCTATGATAATATGATTGTTTCCAATCTAAAAATAATACTTACAAAATAGAATGGGTTTATGGGAAACTTCTTGCTTATTAACGATTTTTTTTATATCTTTGCATATTGTTTTTTTTCGAGGAGTATTACTAATTCATTTTTAATGGACAACGTTATTAAAGTTTTATACGTTACGCAGGAAATTTGCCCGTATTTACCAGAATCAGAGATTGCAGATATTTGTCGTAAGTTGCCCCAAGCAATTCAGGAAAAAGGCAAAGAAATTCGCACATTTATGCCCAAATTTGGTTGTATTAATGAAAGACGCAACCAACTACATGAGGTAATTCGACTATCAGGAATGAACCTTATTATTGATGACACTGATCATCAACTCATTATCAAAGTTGCCTCTATACAGGCAGCACGTATGCAAGTTTATTTTATTGACAATGATGACTATTTTAACAGAAAAAGTACGACTCAAGACGAAAACGGTGAAGATTTCGACGATAATGAGGATCGGGCTATTTTCTTTGCAAGAGGTGTAATTGAAACAGTAAAGAAATTGCGTTGGACTCCAGACATCGTTCATTGCCATGGATGGATGACCGCATTAATGCCTATTTACATTAAGAAAGCATTGCATGACGATCCATTCTTTTCTAAAGCTAAAGTCATTTATTCTATTTACGACAATGGTTTTTCCAAACATTTTAGTCCACAATTTGCACAAAAATCTATATTAGAGGGAATAGAAAAAACAGATTTAAAATCCGTACAGAATGATGGAAGTTTTGACGCTGTAACTCGTCTTGCAATAGATTTTTCTGATGGTGTAATTGCTGCAAGTGAAAATGTGAATACAGAATTGCTTGAATATGCTAAAAAATTACAAAAAATGACACTTCCATATCAATCTCCAGAAAATTACGTAAATTCGTACAATGAATTTTACGACCAAATTGTGGGACAATAAATTTTCTCAAAAAATGAAAAATACATTCTGGCTACTAATAGCTATCTCTTTTTTATTTGCTTCATGCAAAGACGAATCAGAAGATTTGGGTTTTTTAATCCAACCTTCGAAAGACAAAATAACAGTTGTAATAGATTCTTTTCATGTAGCAACTAGTAACTTATTTGTTGACTCAATATATGCCAGAAGCAGTAATTTTACGTTAGGAAAATACACTGATAACATATATGGCAGTTTTAACGCTTCTTTTTTAACACAATTTAAATATGTGCAAGGAGCTACATTCCCATCTAATGCAACAGCCGACTCTTTAAGCTTGGTACTATATTATAAAAGTTTTTGGGGCGATTCCCTTTCTACTCACGAAGTAACTGTATACGCATTGGATGAATTGTTTAATTATGAAAAAAATTATTATTCTAATATTAATGTAGCTGAGTTTACCAATAAACAAACTATTCTTGGGAAAAAAGTATATACCGCTGTAGATAAAACAATTCCAGACTCCATTCGTAATGCAAGTGATTATGTAGGAAGTGTAACTATTTTACTACCAAATTCTTTAAAAGAGGAGTTTTTTACAAGAAGTGACATATATACAAGCCAACAAGCTTTTTTAAATTTTTTCAAGGGAATATATGCAACTACAACTTATGGAGATGGTACTGTATTACTCATCGATTCGGCTAATATTGAACTAAAATATAGTTATGCAACTACCACTTCTGCTGATGTTGACACTATTATTAAAGAAAAACTTATTTTTCCAGCCAATAAGGAGATTACAAGTGTTACACACATAAATCATCCTACCACCTTATCTACTTCAATAACAGATATTGATAGTATTGTATATGTACATTCTCCTGCGGGTATTTTCCCAAAAATCTCTATCCCTTTTGATAGAATAATTGAACGAGTGCCAAGTTCTAGTTATAATACCATTAATCATATCCATTTAATTGCAGAAGCAGCCATATTAGACGATAATAGTACTTATAGTGAGCCATCTACCCTTCTGCTGATAAGAGAACAAGATATAGAAAAATTCTTTGCTCAAAGTTTATTTCCTGCCACATCCATTGGCATCTATGCATTCTTAGGCACCTATAACTCCACATCAAAGAGTTATACATTTACTTCGATGGCTGATTACTTTAGAATGATACTGAAAAATGAGGGGGATGATGCAAATACGCTAAACGACTTCGTATTAGTGCCAGTAAAAACCATTACAAATACAAGTGGTACTATTACAAGCTTACGACATTTGTATAATCCTAGAGGGATAAGGCTACGCAGTGGCAAGAATATAACATCTCCAATGCGTATAGAAATTACATATAGCCAATTTTGATTACAAAAAAAAGAGGAAAATTCCTCTTTTTTTTGTAATGTCTTAAAAAATTAAACTCGAGCCATTTCTTGCATAGCTAAATCTAAAATGGTAGTATCATCTAATGTAACTACACCACCATTAGGACCAGATTCAATGTGTACACCAACAACAGCTTTACCTTTATCGAAATCATGCCCCCCAAAATAATTTCTAACTGTTTCTTCAGTAATGTTTAACTGTTGTGCAATTTTTCTGATTGTTCCATCAGGTAAACTGTCTTTGATTTTTCTCAACTCGTTGAATGTCATAGTTTTTACCATAATTTCACAGTATTAAATTAATAAATAAATAATTATGCTTTTAAAGTTGCAATAAATATACGTCAATATTTTATATAAAAAAAATATTTGACACAAAATTTACTCGAAAAAACTGAAATTATATGCAAATAGTATACTAAAGAAGAGGGTTATAACAAAACAGAAAAAAAATGGGGATAAATCTTTAACAGAAAATGGAGAATAATGTCTACTATTTGTTTTATGTTTTTTATAGACATACTGAGGCATTATTCTTTTTAACAATTGATAGAATACAAAAGCTGCATACCCAATGCCTCCTCCTAATAGTGCACCCACAATCACATCTAAAGGAAAATGAACTCCTAAATAAATGCGAGAATAAGACAGTAATAATGCCCAAAGTAACATTAAACTTATATACGAAAATTGTCTAAATAGAAACGCTGTAAAAACTACAAAAGCAAACGCATTTGCTGCGTGTGAAGATACAAATCCATAAATACCTCCTTTATATCCATTTACTGTGTGAATATATGGCATTAAATCCTCATTATGAGTAGGTCTCAATCTTTCAACAAGTGGTTTTAAAATAGATGATGCTAACTGATCGGCTAATACAATAGCTAACATTAAAGAAAACAATATAATAATTGATTCTTTCTTTTTATTTTTTATAATTATATATATAACCGAAATATAAAGAGGTAACCAGACTAAAATAGAGGTTGTAATCCACATAAAACCGTCAAAAAAAAGATTGTTCCAACTATTTAGTTTCAACAACATATTTGTATCCCAACTAACGATAGAAGAAAAAATGTTTGTTACAATTTCTAAATAATTCATGTAGTTTATATTTTTTGAATAGTTGAAACAGGCAACCATCCTTTATTTCCATCTTCTGTTGTTATTTGCACCCAAGAGCCCAATTGATGTTTAATGATAATTTTTGTTCCTTCATGTAATAAGAATAAATCACTACCTAATTGATCAGGAGAACTTTTTACATAAGAAGATGGCACAAAGATAATAGCTTCTTTTTGGTTTTCTACCATTTTCTTTTGTTGATACGAAAAAATAAAAAAGCATATCGCAAATGTAAAAAATATAATGGAAGAAAAAAACGTTATTTTTCTAATCCAACTTACACGTAAAAACATATACATTAATACAAGACATAATGCTACAATAAAAAAAATGATACTCATATAAGCCCACACATTTGTATGAGTAGCAAATACGATTGAATTGTACCAAATTTCAACTATGTTCTTTTCTTGTGTAACAATTTTATCTACTGTTTTAGCTTTTGCAAGTTTCAAGTTATGTTGTATATCTAGATTGGATGGATCTAAACGCAAAGCTCTTTCATAATTAAGAATGGCTGGGGCAATTTTATTTATACGATAATAAGCATTTCCTAAGTTATAATACAATGAGGCAGATTCATAACCTTGCTTACTTATTTCTTCGTATACCTCAATGGCTTGTGCATACGACGTAGCCACATATAAATCATTGGCTTTTTTAATATCATATACCTGAGCAGTAGTAGCATTTAGGGACAATGATATATGAAAAAAAAGAAACAATTGGATTAACAAACCGTATTTCATATCATTATTCTTTATGTTTTAGTTCACTTTCAAGACTTGTAATAATATTACATGCTCTTTGGTACATTGTTTCCATAGCAAGCTCAGAGCTCGAAGAAGGAGAAAAACGTGCAAATTCACAATCATTTAAGACCGCAATAGTTTCGTCAATACATGTACTAGCAACTCCTCTCGCTTGTAATTCTGAAACCAAATTATCTTTAAACAAATCAGAATTAGCAATTGCCAATTTATCAGATAGATACCCCCATAAAGCTTTCATTATTTCATCGTAGAATGACTTTTCATTCTTTTGTTTAAGAAAATTATGGGCTAATAAAAACCTCTTTTTAGCTACTTTATTTGCTCGTTTTATCTTCATCAATGAGCTATCTGCATTTTCTTTTAATTGTTTATGTAACAAAACAATAATTAACACAAATAAGAATGTTGGAATGATATACGCCAACCAAAATAAAGTGGAACCAAATACATATTGTTTGTGTGGAAACACAAACGTATCTTGTGTATCAATAAATCGGATATCATCACTAATAATCTTAACATTTTCTTGCACTGACAATGACAAGGTAGTAGAAGGCGATGTAGTTTCATTTGTTGAGGAGCCTTCAACACTAACATTATAAGCCGCTGTTTTGATTGTGTTGTATTGATTTCTTGTAGGATCAAAATATGAAAATTCTACTGCGGGCAAATCAAATTCTCCTACATAACGAGGAATAATTACATACTCAATTTCTTTCGTACCACTAGTTCCATTAGAGCTTACTTTAAATTTATCATTTATTTTTGGTTCATAAACTTCCCAATCTACAGGAAATTTAACATTTGGAGATTGTAATAATCTTAAATTACCATTCCCTGATATGAGTAATTTAAAGCTAATGGCTTCATTTACCTTAACAGCAGATTTAGACAAACTAGAGGTAAAAGATAAATCGCCAACAGCACCTTGAAAAGAAGATGGTTTGCTTGTTGTAGGCAAGGACTTTACCGATATGGTTTCTGAGGAAGTTTTAAGTGTCTTTTTAACTTCTTGGAAAGTGTCAAAGAAGTCAAAAATACCTCTTGAACGAACATTGTTAGACAAACGCATAATCACATCAACTACAGCTCCTTCAATAGTTATATTTCCTGAACGTTGGGGATACAGCAGATACTGCTTGAGCACAATCGTATTATAATTTACTCCATTTACATTTTCCACAGTAAACTGCCTATCTTTGGGTAATTCAATTTCTTGAGAAAAGAAACCTTTGAAATCAGGAAATTTGGCATTAGATACATCGCGTACGTCATATCTCGTATATAATTTATAGATTACTGACAAAGCTTCTTGCTCATATACTTTTTTCTTAGAAATTTGTTGTTTAATAAAAATCTGGTTATCAGAAATAGACTGATTGGAATTCGGTTGTGTTACAACTCCACTTGATGAAGACGGAGCAGAATTTGCGTTTCCGGCATTTCCTGCCACAACTTTAATGCGTAATGAATTAGATGCATATCGTTGTCCATTAACGGTAATATGAGCAGGCTGAATTGTAAATTCTCCTGTTGCATTTGCCATTAATACGTAGGCATATGTTAGAGAAAAAGATGAGGTTGCATTACCATTAATAATTTGATAACTTGAACTACGAGAACTAGATGGACCCATTACAACAGAAAAATCACTTAAATCAGGACCTCTAAAATCTTTTGCTTCTTGATTTACTGTATAAGTTACTCTGAATTGTTGTCCTACTACAACATTTTCTAAGGCTGAAGCACGAAACTGAACATCATTATTTGCATTAGCAATGGATGAACCATAAAATAATAATAGTAAAATTACGGCATAATATTTCGTGCAACTACTAATAGATGTTATTTCTCTGGATAAACGTACACAACTACCCGAAATATAGGTATTATATTTCGTCTTGATAATGGTCTGTATTAATTCCGAAGTTCTCATCTTATGTTACCAATTTTTATCTAACACACGTTTAGTGTCGTTGACTTTTTGTTGTTGTAATTGTTGCTGAATCAATTTTTCTTCTTGTATAAAAGCTTTTAGTATCTGATCTGAATTTTCTTGTGAGATTTGTTCCTTTTTAGGTGGCTGTTCTTCTTTTTTATCGTTTTGTTCTTTATTTTCAGAACTCGAATTTTGTTGTTCTTGTAATTTTTTTTGAGCAATGACAAGATTCTTACGTGTCTCATCATCTTTAGGATTATTTTTTAAAGCCATTTTATATGCTTCTACACTATCCGCATATTTATTTTGATAAAATAGAGCATTCCCTAAATTATGATATACTTTTGCAGATACTGTTTTATCCTCTTTTGCTAACACTGTTGCTTTTTTATACTCACTTGCAGCTGCTTCATAATTTTGTTGTTTGTATAATGCATTACCAAGATTATATGTACTTTCAACAGAAAATTTATCCTTTTGTTGCCCTTTGCGATACATTACCTCAGCATCGCCATATTGTTTATCATTATACAATTTGTTGCCTTTACGCACATCATTAGTAACATCTTGCGAAAAAACAGGCACAAATATAACTAATAAAAATAGGACTAAAGATACTTTCATACTATTATTGATATTTCTATTTTTTATATTAAGCATATTATAACCATATTAACTATGCTTTTATAAAGCATATATCGAGTTTAAGTTTTATGTTTTAGACTAAAATAATTTCACTTTACTTAACCGATGGTTCTTTCGTTCTGCAATAAACACATCCACCAATAATATAACAAGGGTGATAATCGCTAGCAGTCTAAAATAATCATCATACGCACTATATACTTTGGTTTCCATTTCGGCTTTCGACATTGTATCAAGTTGCGATTTAAGAACTCTTAACGCCGTATTTGTATTATCCACTTGCACGTATGTACCGCTACCTGCAAGAGCTATTTCTTTGCACATTTGTTCGTTTAATTGACTTACTACCACGTTTCCTTCACTATCTCGCCAAAAATCTGCAGTGTCTGCTATAGGAATCGGAGAACCTTGAGGAGTACCCACTCCTAATACATGTGTTTTTATACCCATTTCAGAGGCTTCTTGAGCTAATATGATGGGATCATCTTCGTGATTTTCTCCATCAGTTATAATAATAATTGCTCTTTCAGCAGCCGTTGGTGGTCCAAATGACTGCATAGCCAATTGTATAGCAGCTCCTATAGCAGTGCCTTGCGTAGGAACTATTCCTGTATTAATTGAAGATAAAAACATCTTTGCAGATAATACATCAGTAGTAATTGGCATTTGCACAAAAGCATCGCCCGCAAAAACAATTAATCCGACTTTATCATTTTGCAACTCATCAATAAGTCTACTTACCAAGCGTTTACTCGCCTCCATTCGATTAGGAGACACATCATTAGCCAACATTGAATTAGAGACATCTAGTACAATCATTAATTCTACTCCTTTTCGTTTCACTGTCTCCGATTTAGATGCTAACTGAGGCCTTGCTAACATTAATAAAGCAACTGTAAATGCCAATAAAGACAAATAAAATTTTATTCTTGGTCGCCAATGAGATGCATCTGGCATCAATTGCTTGATAATATGTTTGCTCCCTATCTTTGATAAACGTTTGTTTTTAATTATCATGCTATAAATAAAAAACAACCATAACAAAGGTATGAGTGATAGTAAATATAAGTATTCTGGATGTGCAAATTTAAACATAAACGTATGTGAGTTATGGTATTGATTTTAATAGTGTATTTTTCAATAAAATTTCTACTAACAAAAAACAGCAAGCCAACAAGGCAAATATAAAATACAATTCCTCTCTTTGAGAATACTCTTTTACGTGTATCCGAGTTTTTTCCATTTTATCAATTTCTTGGTAAATAGCACGTAAACTATTATTATCTGTTGCTCTAAAATACCGTCCACCTGTAGATGTTGCCATTTGCTCCAATGTAGAGTCATCAATATCTTCATCTATGTTTTGATACACTATACCTGTAGGAGTTTGAAAAGGATAAGGAGCAACACCATACGTGCTTACACCTATTGTATATAATCTAATTCCGTATGATGCTGCAATTTCTGATGCCGTTATTGGGGCAATCTCGCCTCTATTATTTGCTCCATCTGTTAATAAAATGATAGCTTTGGATACCGCTGGACTCTCTTTTATTCTACTTATAGCAGTTGCAAGTCCGTTACCTATAGCAGTTCCATCTTCAATCATACCTGTTTGTAAAGACAATAATAAATTAATCAATTCTTTGTGATTAATCGTTAGGGGACATTGTGTAAAAGCTTTACCAGAAAATGCTACCAAACCTATATTATCATTCGTTCTTCCAGAAATAAATTCGACTGCCACACTCTTAGCTGCTTCCAACCGATTGGGTCGTAAATCTTCAGCTAGCATACTTCCGGAAATATCCATAACAAGCATCATATCTATTCCCTCTGTAGTTTCGTTTTTCCAACTATCTCGTTTTTGCGGTTGAGCGATTACAAAAATAATACTAGCAACAGATAAGCAACGTAAAACAAAAGGAACATGACGCAATAACATTCGTGGCGTTTTTGGTGCTTGAGCTAAAACACCTGTGGTAGGAAACTGTATTTCAGGAGTTAATGTACGACGTTTCCATATATACCAAGCAATGTAAGGTATAAGTAAAAATAATAAAAATAATATATAAGGATGTTGAAATACCATATTACATGTCTTTTTCTGAAGTTGGTTCTGTTATTGGTTCAATTTTTGTTTTATCAATTATAAAATAACTGTGTATTAAACTCAAATCATTATCACTGTTAAGAGGTATATATTTAGCAAACTTAACTATATCAGATAAATGCAATAATTCGCTCAACGTATCTTTAATAGGTAGTGTTTCAGGATTAGTTGAAATTAATTTTACTAATTCATGTGTTGTCATCTCCAATGCTGGAATATCAAATCGCCTTTCGAGATATACCCTTATCACATCTGTAATTGCTGAATAATATTCTTTTACTTTTCCTTGTTGCCATAATTTTTCTGCTTTAATTTTATCCAATTCTTGTATGGCAATGATATGAGGAGGAATAATTTCTTCTTTAGATTTAACTAACGGAATTTTTTTCTTGAAAACGTATTTTACAAGAATGTATACTATACCTGCTACTAAAGCAAGAACAAGCAATACAATGGCTGTCCATTTAAAAAATGTTTTCCAACTAAATGGCATCTGTAAAATAGGCTTTATATCATTCAATTTTTCATCATCAGGATTTATGTTGAAAGGTTTTACAAGCAAAGGAAATAATGGCGTTTGGTACGTATCGTTTTCGCCTACAAATTTGATAGCAGGTATAGTATAATCTCCTGGTTCAAAAGAAGTTAAATAAATTGAAAACTGAATATTTTGCTTATCATCTACAAGTGTTGTATCTATTTTAGTTATACTAATAATATCGATACCTTTTACCAGAGTATCCGTAAATTGAGGGATGACAATTGATTCTGCTACTGGCTTAGTTATCTGGATATGTAGAATAGCTTGATCTCCAATTATAATACTAGAAGAATCCAACTCAGCATCAATTGTAACTGTTTGACAATATGCTATTGGCACACTCAAAAAGAAAAATATAATCAACCAACTAAACTTATTTAAATACATACATTAAGATCTTAAACGGAATAATTTAAGTAAGGATTTTACATAATCTTCTGTGGTATCAATGGAAACATTATCTACTCTACATCTATTAAATACCTGATTAAGCTTATATTGTTTTTTATTCCAAACGGATTGATATAGGTCTCTTATGGCTTTATTTGACGAATCAACTAGTACAATTTCTCCAGTTTCGGCATCTTTTATTTTAAGCAAGCCCACATTGGGTAATTCCGTTTCCCTTTTATCATATATCTGCAATGCTACCAAATCATGTTTTTTGTTTGCCAATAACATGGCTTGTTCAAAATCATTTGTATCAATAAAATCGGACAAAATAAAAGCGGTACATTTTTTCTTAATCGCATTAGAGAAATATTTCAACACCATCGAAATATCAGTTTTACGGCTCTTAGGATGTAAATCAATTAATTCGCGAATAATATGTAAAATATGTTTCTTTCCTTTTTGTGGCGGGATAAATTTTTCAATTCTATCTGAAAAAAATAATACCCCAATTTTATCATTATTCTGAATAGCAGAAAAAGCAAGTGTAGCAGCTACTTCGGTAATAATATTTTTTTTGGTTTTGTCTACAGACCCAAATTCTCGGCTACCCGACACATCAATAAGCAACATTACGGTTAATTCTCTCTCTTCTTCAAAAATTTTTATATATGGATGATTAAATCGGGCTGTTACGTTCCAATCAATATTACGTATATCATCGCCATACTGATATTCTCTTACTTCTGAAAAAGCCATACCCCTACCCTTGAAAGCTGTATGATACTGCCCTGCAAAAATATTTTGAGATAAGCCTTTGGTTTTTATCTCTACCTGTCGTACACGTTTTATTACTTCACTTGTTTCCATCAATTCGATGTTGATAGATTAAGGTACCTCAACTGCATTTATTATTTCGCTAATAATATCTTCAGGAGTTAAATTTGTTGCTTCTGCTTCATAACTTAATCCTATTCTGTGTCGTAATACATCATAACACACAGCTCGAATATCTTCTGGCACTACATATCCACGATGTTTGATAAATGCATATGCCCTAGCTGCTAATGCTAAATTAATAGACGCACGTGGCGAAACGCCAAATGCAATCATGTCTTTCAATTTTGCAAGACCATACTCTTCTGGATTACGCGTTGCAAAAACAATATCTAAAATATATTTTTCAATTTTCTCGTCAATATATATCTCCTTTACAATAGAACGGGCATCAAGAATATCCTTAATAGTTAACACAGGGACAAGGGCTTTTTGCTCTGGTCCAATATTTTGTCTAATAATTAATCTTTCTTCTTCTTTTTTAGGATACGACACTACGACTTTTAACATAAATCTATCTACCTGAGCTTCTGGCAAAGGGTATGTTCCTTCTTGTTCAATAGGATTTTGAGTAGCTAATACCAAAAAAGGAGAAGGCAGCTTGTGTGTTGTTTCAGCCAACGTAACTTGTCTTTCTTGCATAGCCTCAAGTAGTGCACTTTGCACTTTTGCTGGAGCACGGTTTATTTCGTCTGCTAAAATAAAATTAGCAAAAATTGGTCCTTTCTTTGCTTCAAATTGCTCTTTCTTTTGACTATAAATCATAGTACCCACTACGTCAGCAGGTAACAAATCTGGTGTAAACTGAATGCGACTGTATGTAGCATCAATTAATTGTGCAAGTGTTTTAATGGCTAAGGTTTTGGCTAAACCAGGAACCCCTTCAAGCAAGATATGTCCATCAGACAGTAAACCTATCAATAATGATTCTATCAAATGTTTCTGCCCTACAATTGTTTTGTTCATTCCAATTGTTAACACATCCACAAAAGCACTTTTCTGTTCAATACGTGCATTTAATTCTCTAATATCAACTATTTCACTCATATTTTGGGTTGTTTTAATACGGATACGAAATTACACTATTTTCTGATATTTTTGGTTTAAAACCTTGTTAAAAACCTTGATAAATTGTTAAACAAAAAAAGCCACACATTCATGGCGTGACTTTCTTTCTATATCTTATTATTACTTATATTTTTCAGCTAATTCAAGTGCCTTAATAACACAATTTTCGTCATTAGGATTAACCAACGATGCATCTAATTCTGGGATAGCCAATTCCATCCCAATTTTTACGTCGTTGGGAGTTTTTAATTGATTACGATTGGCATCATAAATATAAACCCAAAAAGCTTTATGCCCATAGGCTTTATAAGCTATCCATGTTAACCGACTTCCTTCATTTACTGTAATATACTCCTTGATTGGAGCATTTTGAGCAAGCTCTGGTGTATAAGTTGCTATTATTTCATCAGGTTGTTGTATGTTTGTGGTATCTGGCATACTATCTGTTTCAACTACTACAACCGTATCAGCTACTATGCTAACTGGAGAAAGTTGATTGTCTATAATAGTAGCTTGAGGAAGGTTATTTTCTTCAATAGTTACCGCCCGTTGAAAAAAGGACACGATTTCAGTTTTGTAAAAATAAAATGAAACTGCCATGGCTACATGAAAAAGGAGTAATAAAATAACGATAGCAACAGGATTTTTCTTTTTATTTTTCTTTGTTTTTTTGCTATTATTTGAGGGTTCCTCTTGTTGAATTACGGTGTTATTGGGAATACTATTATTTTTTGCCTCATCCTGTATGGACTTTTCTTCTCTAACAGTATTATCAGGTTGAGCATCAATAGTACTATTTTTTGTATCATCATCAACAGTAATTGTTTCAAGATGTGCATAAGGCTTATTTACGGCTTCTTTTATAGCATTATCTGGGATAAAGGAAACTTTGTTATGTGCAGGGATGATAATTGCTTCTCCCGTTGTTACATTTACACTTTTTCGCTCTTCGTTTTTTACTAATTTAAAAGTACCCAAACCTTTCACTTTTACAAAACCATCTTTTTCAAGATATTCTTGCAATACATGAACAAATTCTTTTAAAAATTCTTCTGAATTCTTTTTTGTGAAATTTGTTTGAGTGGCAATGATATCGACTAATTCCTGTATGGATTGTTTTTTATTTTCCATGAGGTATTATGTTTTTAATTTTTTCTTTGTATGTGTTACTCATTTTAAAAATCACTGTTAATTTTGGTGGCACAATCTGTCGAACATTAGTAGACGGGTTGACAATAATTCGTTCGTTCTTTTTTCTTATTTGAAATATACCAAACCCTTGTAATGAAACATCATTTCCTTGCTGAAATGCAGTAGAAAAAGCACTAACGGTAGATGCCAACAAATTACTTATGTCATTTTGCGACACACGTAAACGTTTAGACAATTCGCTGATTAATTCTTTATTATTCACAGTAATATAGTTTTAAGACAACGACAAATATACAGATTTATTTTATTATTTCAGCATACAAATCAAATTCTTCTGCCCCAATGATTGTTGCAGTATAAAATTCTCCTATTTGAAGGTGGTTTTTCTCTGCTTTAAGTAAAATTTCCATATCTACCTCTGGAGAATCATATTCAGAACGTGCCACATAGTAGTCTCCTTGCAAACTATCCACTATTACCTTGAAATTTTTACCAATTTTAGCTTGATTATGCTCCAAAGATATCTGTTGTTGGATTTTCATTATTTCGTCAACACGTTGTTGTTTTATTTCATAAGGAATGTTATCTACGTAATGTTTGTTAGAATAAGTAGCTTCTTCATCTGAATAAGCAAATGCTCCTAACCGCTCAAAACGCATAGTTCTAACACACTCCTTGAGAGCTTCTACATCTTCGTCCGTTTCTCCAGGATGACCCAATAACATGGTTGTACGAATATGAATACCTGGCACTTGTTCTCGAATTTGGCGAATCAAATCGTAGGTTTGTTGAGAAGATATTCCTCTTCTCATTTTTTTCAACATATTATCTGAGATATGCTGTAGTGCAATATCTAGATAATTGCACACATTATCTCGCTCCCTCATTACGTTCAGCACATCCATCGGAAAATCAACGGGATATAAATAATGTAAACGTAACCATTTTACACCATCTATATCAGCTAACCGATTTGTCAATTCAGCTAATTTGTGTTTTTTGTAATTATCAAGACCATAATAAGATAAATCTTGTGCTATTAATTGAAATTCTTTTACGCCTTGCTTTACTAACCACCGTACCTCCTCTTCGATATCTTCTATTTTTCGACTTTGGTGTTTGCCGGTTATCAAAGGTATCGCACAATAAGAGCACGTGCGATTACATCCTTCTGATATCTTGATATATGAATAATGCATGGGCGTAGTGATGGTACGTTGCAAGCTACAATCGAACCGATACTCTTTGCCCAATTCTTTGAGTAAATCTGTATAATTAAATTTTCCGTAAAATTTATCTACTTCTGGAATCTCTATAGCCAATTCTTGTAAATAACGTTGTGAAAGACAACCCATTACGAATAATTTGTTTATTTGCCGTTTTTTTTTCTTTTCCGCAAAAGCCAGAATCATATCAATACTTTCTTCTTTGGCGTCTCCAATAAATCCACAAGTATTAATTACAACAATCTCTCCAGTTGGATTTTCAGCATCATGAGCTACCGTATAACCTGCCACTTTTAGTTGATACATTAATTTTTCTGTATCAACTAAATTTTTTGAACAACCTAAGGTAATAAGATCAATATGATTTTTTTTCATCGCAAATTATCCTAATAAAGATTGTACAAAAGCCGTTTTGTCAAACAATTGCAAGTCTTCCATTTTTTCACCCAATCCAATATATTTAACAGGTATCTTAAATTGATCAGAAATTCCTATAACAACTCCGCCTTTGGCTGTTCCGTCTAATTTTGTGATAGCCAAAGCAGTTATCTGTGTAGCTTTTGTAAATTGTTTTGCTTGCTCAAAAGCATTCTGTCCAGTAGAACCATCAAGCACTAACAATACCTCATGAGGTGCTGTTGGAATTACTTTTTGCATCACATTTTTAATTTTAGATAATTCGTGCATCAAATTCACTTTGTTATGCAAACGACCAGCAGTATCAATTATCACAACATCAGCATTATTTGCCTTAGCTGACGATATAGTATCAAAAGCAACAGAGGCGGGGTCTGCCCCCATTTTTTGCTTTATAACAGGCACATTTACCCGTTCTCCCCATATGCATAATTGCTCAACCGCAGCTGCTCTAAAAGTATCAGCAGCACCTAAGTAAACTGACTTACCTGCTTGCTTAAATTGATAAGCAAGTTTGCCTATTGTGGTGGTTTTACCTACACCATTTACTCCCACCACCATTATCACATATGGTTTACCTTCTTCATTCGTATCTTGTAAAAAATCAGTATTATTTTCTGCCAATAAATCAATAATTTCTTGTTTCAAAATACCATTTAATTCATCAGTATTCATATATTTATCGTCAGCCACCCTTTTTTCAATACGCTCAATTATACGTAATGTAGTTTCTACTCCCACATCAGATGCAAGCAAAGCTTCCTCTAAATTATCTAATACCTCGTCGTCAACCTTTGATTTACCAACAACAGCACGTGTAATTTTTGAGAAAACACTTTCTTTTGTTTTTGCTAAGCCTTTATCTAAGGTTTCTTTTTTATCTTTTGAAAAAAAACTAAATAAGCCCATATTATTTTGATAGTTATAAATGTACGAATTGCTGTGAAACAAAAATTGGATAGACAAAGATACAAAAAATATACCTATATATACAAAATAACCTCTCAAGCAAAAACTTAAGAGGTTATTGAAATATGGTTTAAATTAGCTTAATTGCCAAAAAAATCTTTCACTTTGTCATTTAAAACGATATCTTCTTCAAAGATATAAGCTCCTGTTTTGGGAGATTTTACCATTTTAATCACTTTTGCGTATGCACGTCCATCTGTTTTTTTAAGAGACGCAACCGTTTTCTTTGCCATGACTTATACTATTTATTTAATTTCTTTATGTACTGTAACTTTCTTCAAGATTGGATTATATTTTTTTAATTCTAATCTTTCAGTTGTATTTTTTCTGTTCTTAGTTGAAATGTAACGAGAAGTTCCGGGCATACCACTAGTTTTGTGCTCGGTGCATTCAAGAATAACTTGTATTCTATTTCCTTTTGCTTTTTTTGCCATTTTCGTATCTCCCTATATTTATTATAAATAACCTTTTTCAGCAGCTCTTTTAATTGCAGCATTTAAACCTAGCTTGTTTATTACACGAAGTCCGTTAGCTGAAATTTTAAGGCTAATCCACGCATCTTGTTCAACCCAATAAAACTTTTTTGTAAAAAGGTTAATATCGAATGTTCTTTTTGTTCTTCTCTTTGAGTGAGAAACATTGTTGCCAACCATGGCACTTTTTCCTGTAATTTGACAAATTTTTGACATCGCTGTATCCTTAATTGTTGTTTTTAAAAATAGAGTGCAAAGAAAATACTTTTTTTGCACATAACAAAAGAAACATTCAAGAATTTATCAACAAAAAGCCTGAATGATTCAATACTCAAGTCTTATAAGCGTGTTTTGTTCTTATAAGCGGGTGCAAATTTCGCATTTTTTATCTATATAACCAAATTTTTATGACATTTAAATAGATATACCAGACGTAAAAACAAGAAAAATTCAGTTGTAAAAATAAGATTTGATAAAAAAGTGTAACTTTGTATGCTAATTTATGCATTGATGAGGAATATTTTTTTTTACACACTTATTTTTTTCGTAATTTGTTATACTGCGACGGGTTGCACAAAACAACAGAAACAAGACTCCCTAGATAGCACTACACCCATTCGTTCTGTTCCTATTTCCTATGCAACAAATTTTTCTATTGATCATTTTGAAACCTATACACGCGTAATTGTGTATAATCCTTGGCAACAGAACACCATCTTACAAACATATTATTTGGTAGAAAATATATCAACTACAACTCCTGACAATGGAATTAAAATACAAATTCCAATACATACCCTTGTTGTCAACTCGTGTAGTCATATTGAATTTATCTGTATGCTAAACGAACTTGAAAGCATTGTAGGAATTAGTTCTCCTGAACTTGTATTTAATCCTATTATTAGACAACGTGTAGCAAATGGTAAAATAGAAAATATGGGTGATGCGTTTGCGATGAACATAGAAAAAATTTTGATAAAAAAGCCTAATGCTATTATGGTAACTGGCTATAATCAGATGAGTGATTCACACCTACGATTAGAAACTACACATATTCCAATCATTGTAAATATTGAATGGATGGAAGCCTCCAGTTTAGGCAGGGCAGAGTGGATTAAATTTATAGCGGCATTTTACAAACAAGAAGAAATAGCAGACAGCCTCTTTCAACAAGTAGAAAAAAACTATAAAGAATTGTTAGCCCTGGCACAAACTGTACCTTCTAAGCCTAGCATAGCATCTGGCAATAGTTTTAAAGGCACATGGTATTTACCTGGGGGCAATAGTTTTATGGGTAAATTATATTATGATGCTGGAGGGGATTATGTGTTTGCAAAAGATTCGAGTTCGGGTAGTTTACCTTTGAGCTTTGAAGTGGCAATGAAAGATTTGCGACATTGTGATATATGGTTAGGGTCAAACGCAAACTCATTGCATGAATTAGTTCAAATGGATAGCAGGCTCATGCTATTTGATGCCTATAAAAACAAACAAGTATATAATTATAGCAAACGTACTACACCTAGTGGTGGAAATGATTATTGGGAATCAGCAATTGCACGTCCAGATATTTTATTAAAAGATTTAATAAAAGTTCTTCATCCTAATTTATTACCTGATTATGAATTATTTTATATAAACCGATTAGAATAAATACATTCATGCCACTTCGTACAACAATTATATTTTTGCTATTACTTATGATATTGGTATTTGTTTTTCTTATGGATATACTTTTGGGAAGTATTCAGATACCTATACAAAAAATATTTTCTGTAATCTTGACCAATCATCACGATGGATACAGCGAAATCATTTGGCAGTTTCGATTACCGAAAGCCCTCACTGCTACGTTAGTAGGGTCGTCTTTAGCTGTTTCTGGATTATTAATGCAAACTCTGTTTAAAAATCCTTTAGCAGGTCCCTATGTGTTGGGTATAAGCTCTGGAGCAAGTTTGGGAGTGGCTTTATTGATTATGGCTTCAGGTGCATCGTGGATACCAATTTTTATGGTAACGAGTGGTTGGGGGCAGATTTTTGCAGCTATAATAGGAGCTTTACTTATTTTAATGCTGGTACTGTTATTTTCAACACGCATCAACGATACCGTTTCATTATTAATTGTAGGGATGATGTTTGGTAGTATTACGGGTGCATTGGTAAATGTATTGCAAAGTATTACAAACCCAGATGCTCTAAAAATATTTGTGATTTGGACAATGGGCAGTTTAAGTGCTGTAAGTTGGGAGTATATGTATATTATGTTTCCAATGTTATTTGCTGGGCTTCTTATTTCTTTACTATTACCAAAACAATTAAACGCATTATTACTTGGAGAGAATTATGCAAAAAGTATTGGAGTTACTGTTTTTAGATTGCGGTTTATCATCATATTAGTTACCTGTTTACTGGCAGGAGCTGCAACCGCTTTTACTGGTCCTATAGCCTTTATAGGTGTGGCTGTACCACATATTATAAGAGGGATATTTAGAAGTTCTGACCACAGAATTATTTTACCTGGCAGTATATTGGGTGGAGCCATACTATTATTAATGTGCGATATCGTTTCTCAATTACCTGGGAGTGAATACACCTTACCAATAAACTCTGTAAGTGCTATTATTGGGGCTCCGATTATTATTTGGATAATTTTTAAAAATAAAAACTTATATTCTTAAACAATGGGTAATCAACAAATTGTTTTATCAGCAAATCAGCTATGTATTGGATATAAGCAACGAAAGCTACTTGACAATATTCACATTGAATTACAAAAAGGAGAAGTAGTCTGTTTAATTGGTAAAAATGGTTGTGGTAAATCTACACTTATCCGCACATTATGTGGCTTACAACCTTCTCTATCTGGAAGTATCTGTATTAACAACCAATCTATTTATCAACTAAATCATCATCAAAAAGCTCAACTAATAAGTGTCGTATTAACCGATAAAGTACAAGCCGATTCACTAACTGTTTTTGAAATAGTTTCGTTGGGTAGATATCCCTATACAAACTGGATGGGAAGCATAACTGACGAAGACAAGAATAGTATCTCTGACGCCATCGCCCTCGTCCATTTAGAACACAAAACACACGAATTGTATGCTAAATTATCAGATGGAGAAAAACAAAGGGTAATGATTGCAAAAGCCTTAACCCAAGATACACCCGTTATTTTTTTAGATGAACCTACTGCCCACTTAGATTTACCAAATAGGATGGAAATTATGGCATTGCTACAAAAATTAGCTAAAAACACCGAAAAAGCTATTTTACTATCCACTCATGAATTAGATTTGGCATTGCAAACTGCAGACAGACTATGGCTAATGGATGAGCAACGAATTTTTGTGGGAACACCAGAAGATTTAGTGTTAAATGGAATTGTAGAACAAAACTTTCAATCCAATTTATTTCAATTCAATCGTAAACATGGCAATTTTTGTATGAAACACCAATCTATGACACATTTTGTAGAGGTTCATGGTGATACCTATTTGGTATATTGGACAATGCGTGCCCTAAATAGACATGGGATTGGACAACAAAAAAATGCACCTATTCAAGTATATGTAGAAAAAGACAAATGGATTATTTCAAAAGAAAATGTTAAAAATGAGTTTTCGAGTATTGAAAATCTAGTAAACCATCTAAAACTTAAAAACAATTTGTACTTTTGTGTAAAATAGAGTTACTATGACACCATTATATCCATTTAAATTCTCCCCCATTTTTCAAGAACGTATTTGGGGTGGACAAAATCTAAAACATACTCTTGGTAAAGTTTTTAATAATCAATTTATTGGCGAAAGTTGGGAACTTTCTGGCTTGCCCAACAACCAGTCAGTTGTGGCAAATGGTATGTTAATTGGAAAAACATTAACAGAACTAATAGAAACATATAAACACGATTTGGTTGGCAATATCATCTATCAACGATTCGGGTCGTCATTCCCTTTGCTATTTAAATACTTAGATGCTTGCGATAATTTATCCGTACAAGTGCATCCCAGCAACGAAATAGCACAAAAAAAACACCAATGTGATGGAAAAACTGAAATGTGGTATGTAGTTTCTGCTTCTGATAATGCACAAATTATAGCAGGGGTAAAAGATAACATTGAACTAAAAGATATAAAACAAAGCATAGAAAAGAATACTATTGAAGATTTATTGCATTTTCATGATGCTAAACAAGGTGACGTATTTCATATTACAGAAGGCATTATCCATGCATTAGGCAAAGGTACAATTGTAGCAGAAATACAACAATCATCGGATATCACTTATCGGGTATATGACTACAACAGAAAAGATCAACATGGAAAATCAAGAGATTTACATATTAACGATGCTTTAGATTGTATTGTATTGAATGATGTCAACAAAACGCACGCCGATTTTTCAGAAACAGACATCCAACAAGAGCTAGTAAACTGTCCATTTTTTACAACTAATTTACTTTCAATAACTCAACCTACTTCATTCAACTATCAGGCTATTGATTCGTTTGTGGTATATATGAGTATTGAAGGCGATTATGTGGTAGAAACATCCTTTTCAAGTTTGGACGTAAAAAAAGGAGATACAATCCTCATACCATCATCGGTAAAAGATATCCGCATTATCCCTAAGGACGGAGGAAAAGCACTTATTTTAGAGACGTATATTCAATAAGCTCTTTTAACATAATTATCCCTGCATAGGAGGCTCTTTCGATCACACGTTCTCTGATTCCACCAAACGAAAAACAGTGGCTTTTTACTGTATGTCGATTGCATACTGCTACCCAAACGGTTCCAACTGGTTTATTCTCAGTACCGCCACTTGGACCAGCTATTCCTGATGTTGCAATAGCTACATCGCTCCCTGTTAATTGCATCACCCCTTTTGCCATTTGTTCTACAACCTGCTGACTTACAGCCCCATATTCTTTCAAACTGTGAGTAGAAACGGCTAAGACCTGTTCTTTTATTTCATTTGCATATGCAATAACTCCTCCTTTAAAATAAGCAGAACTACCTGATATTGATGTTACTAAACGGGCAATATTGCCCCCTGTACAACTTTCAGCAACAGAAAGTGTAAGATTATTATCTATAAGCCAATTGCTTAATAATTCCTCAAGAGGTTTGTCTTCTAATGCAATGATCGCTTTTCCCAAAATTGTTTTTAACAATTCAACTTGTTTTTGCATCTGAATGGAGAGTAACGTTGCATCTTCTGCAATGGCACTCATTCGTAATTTAACATGAGATATACTAGGAAGATAAGCTAGAGAGATTGAATTGGGCAAATTATTCTCCCAATCTGTAAGCGTATCCGCAAGTACTGATTCTGGATAGCCATACACTATTATATGTTGGTGAAGAATAGTTGGAAGTTGAAAAAAACGTTTCAATTTATCCATTACAGCATGTTCCATTGCCCATTTCATTTCATTTGGCACACCAGGCATGGATACAAGAATTTTTTTATTTTTCTCAAACCACATAATAGGAGCTGTACCAACTTTGTTACGAATAACAGTACATGATTGAGGAACAAAAGCTTGTTGTCGATTTAAACCATTCATCGCATTTGGGCGATAAGAAAGTAACTCTTGCACATCATCATACACATCTTGACTAAAAACGAGTTTAGTTTGAAAATATTCGCATAACACGGTTTTAGTAATATCATCTTTAGTTGGCCCCAATCCACCTGTTAAAAGAACAATATCTACCTGACTGAAAGAACGTTGAATAGCTTCAATAATGGCTTCTTTTTTATCAGAAACGGAATACATATGTTCGGTGGAGAATCCATTCTTCGCAAGCTCTTTGGCTATATATGCTGAATTTGTGTCGACTATCTGCCCTATCAACAACTCATCTCCAATGGTAATAATATCAACAGCTACTTTGTGTAACATTTTACTTTTGAGTTAATGCGTTAATACGTTGCAACAAAGTAGGATGCGAATAATGCACAAATACATATGCTGGATGTGGTTGTAAATTAGACAATGATTTTGCCGATAATTTTTTAAGAGCACTTATTAAATATTCAGACAAGCCAAATTGAGCAGCATAGGCATCTGCCTCGTATTCATTTTTGCGTGATAACATATTAACACCAAGACTCAATACAGTAGAAACCGGTGAATATAAAATACCAAAAGCAAGTAATCCCAAATGAAAAGAGGAAATAGTGCTACCTAAGGCTTGAGCTATTAATGGCGAACCCAAAAACCATCCTAAAACAGCAAACATAACGAGCATATTGATAAGTGATAAAAATAACATTACTAAAGTATGTTTCTTTTTATAATGACCTATCTCGTGTGCTAACACTGCAACTATCTCATCAGCAGTTAATTCATGTATAAGTGTATCATACAATACAATACGCTTTTTAGCACCTAAACCACTAAAATAGGCATTTGCTTTCGTACTACGTTTAGAGCCATCAATAACGAATATATTTACCAAATCAAAATCAGCTTTTTTGGAAAATTCTTCAATCTTAGTTCTCAATTCTCCTTCTTCTAATGGAGTTTGTTTATTAAATAAAGGGACAATCCATTCAGAATAAAACATCATTAAGAAAACATTAAAAAAAGCAATAACCGCCCAAGCTAATAGCCAAAAATAATTTGGCAACCATTGATAAATTAAGGTTATCACCGACAAAATAGCCCCTCCAATAATTACAGCTAAAAAAACACCTTTGAGCTTATCGATAAAAAATAGACCTTTAGACATTTTATTAAACTCAAATTTTTCTTCGATAACAAAAGTTTGATGGTAATCGAAAGGCGTATTCAAGATATCATTTGCAAAAAATAATACTCCAAAAAATACAAGAGTGAGCAATAATTCGTTTTCAATAACACCACGTAACACACCATCTAACAAACCGAACAAACCGAAAGCAAACATGATTAACAATATAAACACATTAAAACTACTGGTAAAAATTCCGAACTTATAGTTTACTAATGAATAACGTTGTTGTTTTTGGTATTTTTCATTGTCGTAAATACCCTCTAAGATAGGAGGTATAGCAATGCCAATTTTTTTTGCATTTAACAGGGCTAATACTCTCTCTAATAAGAAATCAGCTACAATAAAAAGAACGATTAGAAAAAAAACTATATTATACATACTTTAGTAATTAAAATTTAAAAATCTATTTGCAATTTAACATTCAGTTGGGTTCCGGTAAGGTAATTAGGCACAGCATTTTGCTGATTAAATACATCTGTTACCCAATAATACGAGTTTACATTATAAAAACCGAACAAATTTAACACTTCTATTCCAATATGCATACGTTCGATGTGTTTAAATGCAGGTTTTAGCATCCAAGTATCTTCTTTTTTATCAAAAATACGAGATGCACCAATATCTACCCTACGGTAATCGGGCATACGAGCATTGCTATAAAAACGCTCTCCGCGTGCTGAGGTAACAGGAAAACCTTGCGACCAATTGAATAACAAATGTACTCTATATGCAGGAAATTTGGGTACATAATCTTGAAAAAAGATAGAAAAATTATATAATTGTCCCATCGGTCGAGCGAGATAACCATACCCATCATCGTCAATATCTTCTTTTGTATTCATAATAGAAACACTAAGCCACGAATCAACCCCAGGCACAAATTCTCCAAATAATTTCATATCAATTCCAGCAGCATATGCTTTAGCATCATTTTTACCCGAATAGGTAACTTTTACATTATCAATAGTATATGATATTACATTTGTCATATTTTTATAATATACCTCCGTTGTAAATTTAAAGGGTCTGTACCACCAATTGAAAAAATAATCGGTACCTGCAATAAATTGTAACGAACGTTGAGATTGAATATTTTTATTTAAAAAATGAGTTAAATTACCATTTTTCGTAATTGTATCTTTAATTTCTTTAAAAGAAGGCGTTTGATAATACACTCCTGTGGCAAATCTAAAATTTATCCGTTGTTGCCAATCAGGGAAATATGATGCGGTGATACGAGGGCTAATGGTCATTTCATTATTCCAATCCCAATAATTACATCGCAAACCTGAGGTTAGCACAAATAAACCATGATGAGAAATATTTTTATAACTATACTGCAAATAAGAACGTAATTTGGTAGAATAAAAAGTGTGTGCAGAAGATAAGCTTTCATATAGCCTTATTTCAGTGGGGCTATATGGCAATGAATACCCCGCAGAATCCCTCATTTCCCACTCATTAACAGCATCTATTACTTTTTCGGATACAGCATCTACCCCCCACACAATGGCATGGGAACGATTTATATCAAAAGTTCCATGATGAGTAGCCTTACAAACAAACACATTCATTTCATTACGTGCATGTTCAAAGTATGTACCTACCCCCATTACCTCCTCCGAACTACTACTCGCAGACGAAACTTTATTAAGCCAATACTCGCCTTTAATATCATAATTTTCTTGTTCGTTGGTTGCAAATGCTGAAGCAATAAAAGTTAACCCGACTTTTTTATTGGGCTGATAGGTTGTTGAAAACGCTCCAAAACCTGTACGAAAAATATCTTTTTCTTGTCCATCAAAATAGATGGTGAATTTTTGCAAGTTTTCTAAGGTTCCAAAAGTTGTTTCTCTTGATTCGGGTACAAAATTATACACATTTTGGGATACATTGCCTAATAGAGAGAAAGACCAATTGGTACTGGGTTTATATGTAACAAAAGACTGATAATCAATAAAATTAGGATTATACTCTGCTTTAGTTTGCAACGTTCCAAGCAAATAAGAAGCATTTTTATAGCGTAAGCCATGCATTTGAGTCCATTTATTAGTTGCTGAACCAATATAAGCAGATGCCCCAGCAAAGCTGACAGCAACATTTCCTTCAAAAGTGGAAGGTTGTTTATATGTAATATCAAGCACAGAGGATAATTTATCTCCATATCTAGCGTCAAATCCACCAGCTGAAAAAGTTACCTCCCCAACCATATCCGTGTTGATAAAACTTAACCCTTCTTGCTCTCCTGAACGGATAAGAAAAGGACGGTAAATCTCTATACCATTAACATAAACACTATTTTCATCATAACTACCACCTCTAACTGAATACTGAGAACTCAGCTCATTGGTTGAACTCACTCCAGAAAATGATTTAATCAAACTTTCAATGCTTTTGCCTGAGGCAGATGGCAAGACTTTGATAAATTCAGTATTTACCCATTCTGCTGTAGTATGCTGATGTTTTTCTCCTTTTACTTCAATATCCGTTAATTCATTTATTACATCTTGCAACACTACAGTTACATTGGTAACGTATTTTTCATTTACATATACCTTTCGTATAGCGGGACGATGTGCAATGGAGGAAAAAACTAAAAAGAAAGAATCTTGGGCTGAAACATGAATCTCAAATTTTCCAAATTTATCTGTAACGGTTCTTGTAGGCGATTGCTGAACAGAAACATCAACCATTTCAATAGGCTGTTGCTGTTCATTCAGTACAAATCCTCTCACTACCATATTTTCATTTGCAAATACATGTAGTATGTTTGTAAAAATGATAAGCAAAAAGATGATATGTCTACACGAAATTAGCATAAATAATAAAGAATTAGCATAATGAAAATTTCGCAAATTTAAGTAATAAAACCCTTTCTCCAGCATTATCAAACTTCACAGTTATACGTGTATCTGCAACATCTCCAGTAATGGCTATTATAACACCTTTTCCAAATCGTTCATGTTCGATACGTGAGCCTATTGTAACCTCAGATAAAACAGGTTGTGATGAAGTTTTATTGCTGATAGCAGACAACTTAGTTAAGTTTTTATTGTATGTAGGTTTTGGTATTACAGTTTGTGTCAATGGCTTATTAGAACTAAAGAAAGACTCTTTTTGTTGCGAAAAATCAAAATGACTTGTATTCTTAGAAGAAAAGTCAACGGGTAAATGCAAAAAATGAGAATCTATATCAGAAATAAATCGACTATGTTTAGCATAAGTCATTTGACCATTTCTAAAGCGACTTTTTGAATAAGAGATAAAACATCTTTTTTCGGCTCTAGTAATAGCAACGTAAAATAAACGCCTCTCTTCTTCCAATCCTTTTTCATCGTCAGCATACACAGACGGGAGTAAATCTTCTTCAACACCTACAATAAACACATTCTTAAATTCCAACCCTTTAGCCAAATGTATTGTCATTAATGTTACCCTATTTTCTTCAGCATCTCTACCCGTATCTTGGTCTGTCAACAAGGATATTTCCGATAAATACTCTACAATACTGGGATGTTCTTCGCCTTCTTCTTTTTTTTGTTCAGCATATTCATATATACTAGACAATAGTTCATCAATATTTTCTAATGCACTAATATTTTCTGCTGTTTTTGATTCTTGCAAATTGCGAATAATTCCAGCATTTCGAGTAATATATGATGCTACTTGATATGCATCCATCTGACTCATTTGCAAGGTAAAGTCGTGTATTAAATTGGTAAAGTTAATTAACTTTGTAGCAGTTCCAGCATTTATTTCCACATTATATTGCATAGGATTAGCCGAAACCTGAAATGCCGAAACTTGAAAAAGCTGGGCTTTGGCAAATACTTTTGCCAAAGTTGTGTTACCAATCCCACGTGAAGGAGAATTTACAATTCGTTTAAACGCCTCTTCATCGTCATTATTAATTGCTAAACGTATGTATGCCAACACGTCTTTTACTTCTGCTCGTTGGTAAAACGACACTCCTCCATAAATACGATACGGTATAGATTGTTTTCTCAAAGCATCTTCAATCAAACGCGATTGTGAGTTTGTACGATACAAAACTACAAAATCATTCCACGAATTGGGAGTTGTTTGATGGTATAATTCTTGCATTTTATTAGCAACAATATATCCCTCCTCAATATCTGAATAAGCCGTAAGGACGTGTATTTTTTCTCCTGGTTCATTCTCGGAAAAAACGTCTTTTTTTATTTTAAATTTATTTTTCGAAATCAAACTATTTGCAGCTCCTACAATATTTTGTGTAGAGCGATAATTTTGCTCAAGTTTAAATACTCTTGTTTCAGGATATGTATCTTTAAACGTAAGTATATTTTCAATATTGGCACCTCTAAACGAATAAATGCTTTGTGCATCGTCTCCAACTACGCACACACGATGATGTTTTTCGGCTAGAAACTTCACAATTAAATGTTGTGCAAAATTAATATCTTGGTACTCGTCTACTAAAATAAACTCAAAAATATCTTGATATTTTTCTTTTACCTTGGGGAAATCTCTAAATAATACATTTGTATAGTACAATAAATCATCAAAATCCAATGCTGATGACTGTTTTAAACGGGAAACATATACTGGGTAAATATCTTTTACTCGTGGAATTTTTGCATAAAAATCATTATCAATTAATGTACTTGTAGCATAGGCTGCTGGTGATAGCAAGTTATTTTTTGCATAAGAAATTCTTGACAACACCAATGCAGGCTTATACATCTTTTCATCAAGTTGCATTTCTTTTACTATGGTTTTGATAGTATTTTTAGCATCAGTTGTATCGTATATTACAAAGTCTTTTTTTATAGTTAAATATTCTGATTCTGTGCGTAATATACGTGAAAAAACAGCATGAAAAGTCCCCATTACCAAACGTTTAGCTATTTTCTGACCTACCATAGAGGCAATGCGTTCCTTCATTTCTCTGGCAGCTTTATTCGTAAAAGTAAGAGCTACTATTCGTTCGGGAGACAAACCTAATTCTAATAAATAAGCAATTTTACACGTTAACACACGTGTTTTTCCAGACCCTGCTCCAGCAATAATCAACGAAGGACCATTATTATACATAACAGCTTCTTTTTGAGAAGAATTTAATCCTTCAATAATAGCCTCTGCATGGTTACTTTTCATTTTTATAGGTCTTAATCGCTTGCTTTAAATATGTTTCAAAAGCTTTTACATCCTTGTTAAAAGCATAAGAAGGAGCTACTGGCTTGCCTGCTGCATTTAAAACCACATAATATGGCTGGGCATTAGCTCCAAATTTTAAACGTTGTAAATAGCTCCATTTATCTCCTTGTGTACGCAACGTACGCGTAGCATTATTTTCTGACACAAGCATTGGCTCGCTAAGATTTTTTTTATCATCAACATACAAAACTACAAAAATAAAATCTTCTTTCAGCATCTTTTTAATTGCATCATCTTCAAATACAGTTGCTTCCATTTCGCGACAATTTACGCAACCATAACCTGAAAAATCAATTAAAACAGGTTTATCAACGGTTTGAGCATATTTCATAGCTATATCATAATCTTCAAACATAGCTTGCACATGATCCTTATTTTTATTCCATATTTGCGTTGACATAGGAGGTGCAAATGCACTTATAGAGGCTCGTTGTTTTCCCCACATCCCTGGCAGTAAATAGACAACAAATAAGAAAGATACCAAGGCAAAGATAATCCGTGGAAGAGTTATTTTTTTATCATCTTTATCCATTGGAAAACGTATAACACGCAAATAATACAAACCTAAAATAATAAAAATAATAATCCAAATGCCTATAAACAAATCCCTACTAAGCAAACCCCATCCGTAAGCCAAATCGGCTACTGAAAAGAATTTTAATGCCAATGCTAATTCTAAAAACCCTAAGGTTACCTTTACCATGTTTAACCATCCCCCAGAACGTGGCATAGATTGCAGATACGATGGAAACAAGGAGAAGAAAGCAAAAGGAATTGCCAACGCCAAAGCAAAACCAAACATACCTACTGCGGGTCCAACGACCGATCCCGTACTAGCCGCTTCTACCAAAAGAGTACCAATAATAGGACCTGTACAAGAAAAAGAAACAAGTACTAATGTAAATGCCATAAAGAAAATACTAACCAATTCAGTAGTAGTATCTACTTTTTTATCCATTGCATTGACCCATGATGAAGGTAATGTTATTTCAAATAAGCCAAAAAATGACAATGCGAATACAATTAGAAGAATAAAAAATAGAATATTAAATATAGCACTAGTAGCTAAACTATTCAGCGAACTTGCTCCAAAAATCCCTGTTACCAATAAACCTAAACCTAAATAAATAATGATAATAGAAAAACCATATATCAAAGCATTTTTAATTGCTTTGTTTTTATTTTTAGAGCTTTTTAAAAAGAAACTAACTGTCATAGGTATCATGGGCCATACACATGGGGTAAGTAAGGCTAATAATCCACCAAGAAATCCAAAAACAAAAATTATCCAATACGATTGTTGTTGTACAACAGCTCCATTTCCTACTAATTGTAAGTCATCAATTACGGGTTCCCAAAAAGGAGTGTCTATTGCATGTTGCATGGTTATCGTTTGTGATGGTTCAGAGCCAAACGTAAACGATGCTTCGGTAGGTGGCAAACAAGAAGTTGCATCACATGCCATATATCGTACATATCCTCTGACAGAAAAATTGGCTTTATCTATAATTTTGAGACGTTGAGTAAAAACTGCCTTTTTTTCGTACGAAGACAACTCCATTTGAAACATAGCATCATAATACAATTTTGGTTGACTAGAAGATAAAAAATCTCCTTCTATACTAGCTCCTGTTATAGCTTCTATTATAAAAACTGTAGAAATTGGACCTCCTTCAGGTAAATTTGTTCCATACATTCTCCAATGCTCATCTATGGATGCCGTGGCAACTATTTCTTTTGAAGAGTCATCTATATCTGATATTTCAAAAGTCCACTTTACAGGAGTCAATATTTGTGAAAAAGTAAATTGTGAAATAAATAATAGGGATACAATTAAACCAATAATTTTTCTCATACAATACTATTTTATAACATTAGTGATACTACCTTAATATACAAAAGTACATCTTTCAAAAATTGTTACCAAAAAAAACCGAGATAAATCTACCTCGGTTTACTTTTATTAAGAAAGTATGTTTGCCTTTATACCTTCGATAATAGAATAGATTAGTAGAAACGAATACGGTTATCTTCAATATCTGCTGTTCTTTTCAATGATTCAACCAATACGTTTTGGCTAAACATTTTTTGCTGAACCAAATTCATTTCTTCTTTTTTATTGAAAGCTGGTTGAACACCTACATTCACTGCTTGCACAACAAATACACCAGTATTTCCTTTAATTACTTTTGGCTGTTGTGTTTTGATAAGAGAAACGATATTTCCTAGCACTTTAGGCTCTCTGCCCATAGACGGAACGAATGGCGTTTCAAAGGAAACACTCTCTACTACTTGCAATGGTAAACCTAAAGCATTAAGATTTTTTGCTTGGTTTAACTTGTTTGTTAAATCAGCAGCTAATTTATCTGCTTTTTTCTCTTTTATCAACTCAGCTTTAATTTCTTCCGTTACTTTTGATAATGATTTTGTCCCTTTAGGGTTTACACTTTTCAATGCAACTGCAACAAATTGTTCCCCACTTTCAAACACTTTGTCAGTAACATCTCCTTCATTTTTTTCGTACGCCCATCGTATTATTTGACGAGAGTCCTTTATATTTGCTATTTTGTTGTCATTTGCAGACACTGTATATGTACGAACAGATAAACCATTTTCAGAGTTAGCCGTAGCTTCAAATTCTTCTATCGTTCTATTTTGAGCAATATATTGACTAGCTTGGTTAAAAATAACACCAAATGTTCGAGAGCTTGGTTCCACTTTACGAATAATAGAAGCCAGTTTGACTTTCTCTATTGGTTTAGTTTTTTCTGTTACTTGCACAATATGGATACCACTTCCTAATTTGAGTGTAAAAAATTCATTTACTTTTGCATTAATAGCAGCAGTACTAAATTCTTTATCTATTTCGCCTTCCTTAATCCAACCAAGTTCTCCCCCTTGAGCTTTCGTACCTGCCTTGGAGTATTGTTGTGCAACAGTTGCAAAATCAGCTCCACCCTTTAATACATTAAACAGGCTATCAACGAGTTTTTGGGTAGCTTCAACGGTTGGCTCTTGTATTAAAATATGACGAACCTTAGCAGAGTCTGACGATAGAATACCTTTTTCCGACAAACGAGCCATTTTGTAGGTCCCATTCACATATATTGGACCAAATACATCACCCACCGAAGCTGTAAATGCAAACTCTTTTAAATCAGGATCAATGTTATTTCTGCTTACAGCAATATCACTCGTTGGAACATCTGAATTCTGATTCGCTATTGAAACAAAGTCAGTAGAAGTAGAAAACTCATTTTTCAATTTTTCTATCCACAATTTTACTTCTTGAAAATCTTGTTCAGAAGGTTTGATATCAAATGTTACTATAGCTATATCTCTCGTTTCATCTTGTTGGGTATACCTAATTTGATCTCGTTTATAACGATCTTTAATTTCTTTATCTGTTACTTGAAACAATGAGTCAGACAACGAAAAATATGGTTGAGCAACAAACTCCAATCCAGTAGTTATAGTACGTGCATCAAAAGCATATTTTGTATCTATATCATTCGCATTAAAGGAATTTGACACTAAAGTATAATATTTCTCTTCAAGTATATTATTTTTAAGCATTCTTTCAATAAATCCCCAATATTTAGCAGCTTCACCTGACGTATCTTGACTTATTGAATTTAAAAACTGTAATAACAAGGTTTTATCAAATTGTCCTTGGTTGTTATAAAACATTCTAATAGAATAAAAAAGTGGATGTATGTTATCTCCATACACTGCATCTGCTAATTCCTTATCAGTAACAACCAAACCTACACTTTGAGCTTGTTTGCCTATCAATTGCTCATTACTCCAAGTATTCCACACAGCGTTGTTTATTTGCTCTACATACTCCTCAGAAAGGTTAGACTGACCCAATTCTATTTTGTAAAATGCAGTCATTTCATCAATTCGTTTTTGGTAATCAGCAATTTTTATTTCTTCCCCATTGATAACAGCAACCGTTTCTCTAGCTCCTTGTCTCATGGTATTAAAATCAATACCTCCAATGATGAACGCCAACAAGGCTCCTCCAATAATAACAGTTAATAAAACACCTTTCTGTCTGATTTTTTCTAATGTTGCCATGATGTATACTTATAAATCTTTATAATAATTAGATAATTTAGGGTGCGAATATACAAAAAATATTACACTTAGTAAGTGTAAATATGATTTTCTTCGGTTTTTTATATCAGGTTATAGTGTTGCCAACACTTTCAGTTTAATTAATTCTATTTTATTAGCTGAAGCTTTAATAACTTTACACACATAGTTACCAATAATTATTTCTTCATTTATCTTAGGAAACCCTTGGTAATAATGGAGTATAAGACCAGCGATTGTTAAATACTCATCTGAAACAGGGAGTTGAATATCAAACTGTTCTTGTACATAATCTATTTCTAATCTTCCAGAAAACACATATTCATTTTCACTGATTTTTTTTGCTACGTAATCTTGAGTATCGTGTTCATCTTCAATTTCACCAAATATTTCTTCTACAATATCCTCTAAAGTTACCATCCCAGAAGTTCCGCCAAATTCGTCCACAACCAATGCCATACTTTTCTTTTTCTGCAACAAATAATTCATCAACTTATTAGCCGCCATTGTTTCGGGCACAATTGGCAACACGCGTATCTGATCTTGCCATTTTCGTGGTTTTTTAAATAATTCAATTGAATGAATATAACCAACCATATTATCTATATGTTCTTTAAACACCAATATACGCGAATAACCCGACTCAACAAATTTTACACGTAATTCTTCAATATCAGTATCAAAATCGACCGCTAATATTTCTGTACGAGGAATAATGCAATCTCGCAACTTTATTTTAGAAAAATCTAAGGCATTTTGAAACAATTTGACTTCATTTTCTATGTGTTTTTTGTCAGTTGTATTTTCATAATTTTGTTGTAAAAAGTTATCTAAATCTGCTCGTCCAAGAGTCATCCCCCCTGCTGAATTAGAAACATCTACTCTCAGAATTTTGAATAAAAAAATTGATATCTGATATACAAACGTAGCTACAGGATATAAAAATAAATAACATAAAAACAACGGGATAGCAAAAACCTTTAACCAAAGGTCCGCATTAAGCCTAAATAACACTTTTGGCAAAAATTCTCCAGTTAAAAGAATCACAATTGTTGAAAAAATTGTTTGTAAAGTAGCTATCAACAAGTCATTATGTAAGAATAACAATAAATATGGCTCTAAAAATTTTGCCATCTGAATACCATATACTACAAGAGCAATATTATTACCAACTAAAATGATTGAAATATATTTACTAGGATTGGCATAAAAAATTGAAAGAATAGACGAAGATAGTAAGCTGTGTTGTTTATTGATTTCAAAACGCAGTTTATTTGAAACATAAAAAGCAATCTCCATTCCTGAAAAAAATGCAGAGAAAAGCAGAGATATAAATATCAAAAAAACAGTTGTTGTCATTGTTCTATCGGAAATATACCTTGAGGTTTTGTTATTGTATACTGTGTAAGAGTATGGTTAGATTGAAAACCTATGCCTGTAATAATACGTTGTTGTTGAGTTATTTTAATGAACCTATCTGTATAAATTTTTTCAGTTTTTTGGTCAATATAAATACGCTCAGATTCAAATACTTCTCCCGCAACGTTTTTTGCTTTTACATTACCAGAAAGTGTCCACTTTTGTGCGTTCGTATAATACATAGCAGTATCGGCATCTACTTCAGCATACACTTTTAAATCGGTATCAAACTGCTCGAAATGAACTCCTTCTGGAAAATCCCAATAAGGCTCTTCCGCCTTATCGTATACATACCATACTGGCGTATTGAACCGAAAACGTGTAACGCCAGAATCAGATACGACTGAAGACACACCATACGATTTCAATACAGGCATCAACTCTCGATCTACCTTAGGGGCATCATTTTGAATGGAAGAGGTACAAGCTTCTAAAAAAAGGATAACGGTTGCCAAAATAACAACCGTTATGCTATATGCTTTCATATGTTTTATATTGAAATTATTCTCTACAAATAACCGTTTCATTAATCCATCCTCCAACTACAAAAGACTCTCCAACGCGCAATTCTGGCTTAAAGAAAATTTCTTCTTTTGTAGGAAAATATTGTCGATATGTATTTATTAATTGTTGAGCTCTCTCTCTTGATGAGGGATCTACTGAACGTGCTCTTTCTAATTTATCAACAGCTGCCCAATAGACAGTTTTTTGTAAAATTTTATCATCAGGGAATATATTACTATCAGCATACATCATTGCAAGCAGAATGTATGGTTCTCCTTTTTTAGGATTATAGGTAGCTGCACGTAATGCATGTGTACGTGCTTGTGTATAACGTTTCATTTGAGCATAAATAGCTGCAATAGCATATTGATAATCGTATTTTACACTATCTACTTTTTCTAATTTGGTTGCTTCCTCAAAATAATCTACTGCTTTTAAGAAGTCTTCTTTTTTCACAGATTGATATGCCATACCTGCCGCTGATTGTGCCGTAGGATTTATAACATGAGCAAAGGATGATGCGTCAAAATAAACTTCTGATTCAGTACATTTTGCACTTTGAAATAACGATATAATGGTATTTAGTGATTCTATATCAGATTTTGACTCTTGAACTTTGGATGCAAAAACAGACTCTAGTGTAGTACAATTTGCAATTCCACTAGCGATAAATAAAGCATTTGCATTATTTTGGGCTAATTTGTAATTATCTACAAATTTACAAGCTCTAGCAATACGAGTATCCAAAATTTTTCCGACACGCAAGTACTCCGTCATATACATGTCTCTGTATTTCTCATTATCAGAACGATACAATCCATCTAACACTCTCATATAACCATCAATAACGTCAGCATCTGCATCTGCTTGACGCTCATCTATTGAATATTTCAACCAAGGTAATGCTTTTTCTCTTAAGGGATCTTCAGGGCAATAATTAATATAATCAATAGCTTGGCGACCTCTTACCCAAGATTCTGGGAAGCGTGCATCATTACCAAAATACTTGATACGTTGATCGTAATTCTCCATCAATTGACGGAAATAATCTTTTTGCTTATCTACATCTTGTGCATTTTGCATTTGCCATACTAACAAAATAGATCCTATTCTGTATAAATCTCTACTAGAAGCTGGACATTCTGTATAAACAACTCTCCAATGTTGAAAAGATGTATTATAATCTTTAATGTGATAGTAATTTTGATACAAACTGATGTTTTCTAAACACCTGATACTATCTTCTCCTAACCCATATCGAGTTCCCGTATCAACACCTTTTTGAGCATTTACCGTGAATACACTCAACACGACTAAACCAATAAAAATTAACTTTGCTTTCATACCTTTATTTTTAATTTTTTTTTCAATCTGACCTACTGTTTTTATTGTAGCTACTATTCAAATTTCCTCTTAAAAAACCAATTTTCATTTATAGACACTCCCAGTCCAATCTTTACATAATCCTCACGCACCAAATTTTGATTAATTATACCTCTGCTACCATATTCCAAATTCAAATTTAAAATTGATTTAGAATTTTTAAGAGGAAGCCCAAATCCTAACGTAATCCCCATCTCTGAATATGGTTTTTCATTTACTTTTGTATAGGACTCTGCTATGTTTGCTCCCAAACGATAACGTATAGTTTGCACATAAGAGCGAGATGTACTATTTGGGACATACTCACAACCAATGGCTAATTTCCTAGCATTCAGCAAAGTATCTCTCTGGCTA
>JAAYPI010000198.1 GCA_012519885.1 Bacteroidales bacterium | reverse complement strand
GATGTCAGAATATTTATGAAACAATGCAAATCATTAGCCAAGAGGGGGTATGATGTAACTTTGTTGGTTAATGATAGCTTAGAAGATGAAATAATAGACGGAGTTCAAATAGTATCAACTTGTTTTACTCCAACTAACCGTTTTGAAAGGATGATATTATCTCGAAAGTATATAAGAAAAAAAGCAATCGAAATTAATGCTGATATTTATCACTTGCATGATCCCGATCTGTTGGCTTTAGCATTACATTTAAAGAAAAACAAAAAAAATGTAGTGTTTGATAGCCATGAGGATTATGTATTAGCGATTAATGAAAAAACATGGATTCCGAAAATAATACGTCCTCTTGTTAAGTACCTTTATAAAGTATATGAAAAACATATTATAAAAAAAATAGACGGTGCAGTGGTATGTTATCATTGGACTGAAGAAAGATATAGGGGATATTTGGATAAAGTGAGGATGATTCTTAATTTTCCGGTTGTTAAAGATGAAATATTATTACGGGAAACAGACCACACAAAAAGAGCTGTATCATTTGCAGGAGGAATTTCCTCACAATGGTGCCATAAGGAGATACTTCAAGCGATCGGGAAACTAGATAATGTTAGGTATGAATTAGCCGGCAAACTAAAAGGCAAATATGGGGAAGATCTTCAACTGATGGAAGAATGGAAAAAAGTAAATTATCATGGAGTTATTTCCTATGAAGAGGTTCTTGATAAGGTTTATTCTAATTCTTCGATTGGAATGGCGTTACTTGATTATATATCTCAATGTAAAGGCGGAGTAGGTAATTTGTCAAATACTAAATTTTTTGAATATATGTATATGGGACTTCCTTTAGTGTGTACTGATTTTGTGTTATGGGAGGAAATAATTACAGAGGAGAAATGCGGAATATGCGTGAATCCACATGACATTGAGGAAATTTCAAAAGCAATTCATTATCTATTGTCTAATCCCCAGAATGCAGAGAAAATGGGGGAAAATGGGCGTAAAGCGGTAATCAGTAAATACAATTGGCAATCACAAGAAATTAAATTATTTGAATTATATGATGAGTTAGTATAAAAATTTTTCCTTAATTATTCCCTATTCTCATTCTAGTATTTAGATGTTTCAAATAAGGCTTATATTTACGCAATAAAAATTTAAAAAATTATTTAAGGCACTATTTAATTCGAAAGGGAGAGACAAGTGATAAATGTTATTGGACTTGGTTATGTAGGTCTACCAACAGCTCTTATGCTTGCAAAAGGTGGGGTTAAGGTAATAGGGACTGATTATAATAAAGCCTTGATAGATTCATTAAATGAAGGTAGGCTCACATTTGAAGAAAAGGGATTAAATGAGCTCTTTAAAGAAGCAATTTCCAATGGAATTGAATTTACGACAGAATACCAAAAAGTAGATACCTATATAATTGCTGATCCTACCCCGTATGTTAAAGAAAGCAAAAGACTCAACCAAGAACATCTTATTTTAGCAATAAATGGTGTTTTGGATGTTTGTGAAAGGGGGGCAGTACTAATTATTGAATCCACAATATCTCCCGGTACAACTGATAAGTATATTCGTCCGGAAATAGAAAACAGGGGATTTAAAATTGGACAAGATGTTCATTTAGTTCATGCACCTGAAAGGGTTATACCGGGAAATATGATATATGAACTGGAGAATAATCCTAGGGTTATAGGTGTAGATGATTCCAAAATAGGAAAATTTGCTAGAGATATATATTTGAACTTTTGTAAAGGTGAAATCAATATAACAGATATTAAAACAGCAGAAATGTCAAAAGTTGTGGAGAATACCTACAGAGACATAAATATTGCTTTTGCAAACGAATTAGCTAAAATTTGCCGCAGCGGCAATATGGATGTTTATGAAATAATAAAAATTGCAAATATGCATCCTAGAGTAAACATATTACAACCAGGACCGGGAGTAGGGGG
>JAAYPI010000052.1 GCA_012519885.1 Bacteroidales bacterium | reverse complement strand
GGAGAGCAAATTTTTGAACATCATTCTTCCTTAGCTCAGTCGGTTAGAGCATCTGACTGTTAATCAGAGGGTCCTTGGTTCAAGTCCAAGAGGGAGAGCAAATTTTTGAACATCATTCTTCCTTAGCTCAGTCGGTTAGAGCATCTGACTGTTAATCAGAGGGTCCTTGGTTCAAGTCCAAGAGGGAGAGCAAAACCGAACACCAAATGTTCGGTTTTTTGCTTTTTATATACTACATTTGTAACCGTATATTCGGGTATGGTTAACAATAGACACACCGTATTCGTTTAGTAGCATAAAAAACACCTGTTTAATAAAAAATATACTTATATGAAAAAAATCTTTTTTGTATTCATAACTATAGTTTCTTTTCAATATGTGTTAGCACAAGCATCTGAAAAGAAAAATTTTGAAATAGCAAAAAACGTAGATATCTTTAATAGTATTGTCAAGCAATTACAGGTATATTATGTAGATAGCATCCCTATGGAAGAGATTGTTTCTAGCGGTATTGATGCTATGTTAACCAAACTCGACCCATATACCAATTACATACCCGAATCAGATACAAAAGATTTTTTGCAAATGACAACAGGCGAATATGGTGGTATAGGTTCTGTAATTTCGTTACGTAATAGCCAAATACATATCGTTGAATTATACGAAAATGCACCTGCACATACATACGGATTACAAGTTGGAGATAAAATACTAGAAGTAGATGGAAAATCTACCAAAGGATTGTCTGTTTCGGAGGTAAGTAGTATGTTAAAAGGAACTCCATCAACGACCGTACAGATTGTTGTTGAACGTATGGGAATGAAAAAACCCATACATTATTCCATTGTAAGAGAGAAAATATACCTAAACCCCGTTACTTATGCTGGAATATTACCAGGTAAAAGCAACATAGCGTACATTCGTTTGAACAGTTTTACGGAAAATTGTGCAGAAGAAGTAAAAAAAGCCTTACAAGACTTAGCTAAGAAAGGAGCTACATCACTAATTTTAGATTTACGTGGTAATGGAGGTGGAGTAATTAACGACGCCATTGCCATAAGTGGCTTATTTCTACCAAAAGGAACTGAAATAGTCTCAACAAAGGGAAAAAACGCGGAAATGGATAGATCGTATAAAACCAGTAGCGATCCTTTATTTCCTAACCTCCCTTTAGCCATATTAGTAAATGAAAGCTCTGCTTCTGCAGCTGAAATTGTGGCAGGAGCTATGCAAGACCTAGATAGAGGCATCATAATTGGTCGAAACACCTATGGTAAAGGAGTAATTCAATCCACCTACCCTTTACCTTATAACACAAATATTAAAATAACAATAGCCAAATATTATACACCAAGTGGACGTTGTATTCAGAGTAGTAAACATATTGCACGTTTAGCAAGCACTAACTCTGATAGCATAGAGCATGTCTTTGCTACACAAAATGGTAGAGTAGTGAAAGAAGGTCAAGGCATTATGCCAGACATACTCGTTCCTGAATCGACACTCAAAACGATTACCTATCATTTAGTATCTAATGCTTACTTCTACGATTTTGTAAATATATATACACAACAACATGCAACGATTCCTCCGATTGAAGAATTTGCGGTATCAGATGATTTATTTAATCAATACAAAGATTATATTATAAAACAGAATTTTACATATGAACTGCAATCAGAAAAAGGATTACAAAAATTGATAGAAACAGCGAAAAATGAAGGATATTACGACGAAAATAAAGTGTATTTTTCAGACTTAGAAAAAGTATTGAAACATGATATCAATCAAGATATTATTGATGCTAAAGAAGAAATTAGCGAATTATTGGCTGCTGAAATTGTAAAACGCTATTATTTTCAACGAGGCGAATTGCAACAGTTATTAAAAAATGACAAAGAGCTAAAACGTGCCATAGAGATTGTAAGCGACCAAGATACATACCAAACGATGTTAAAGCCTTAATTATATAAATTTGTGTTGAATTATGTATAACGACATACCATTATCCAGTTTTTTACCTACGACCCAAAAAGAAATAAAAGCATTGGGTTGGGAAGAATTGGACGTTATTCTGTTCTCAGGAGATGCGTATATCGACCATCCCTCCTTTGGAATAGCTGTAATGGGAAGAATTCTTGAACAACAAGGCTTAAAAGTTGCTATTGTGCCACAACCCAACTGGCGAGATGATTTACGTGATTTTAAGAAATTAGGAAAACCTCGTTTGTTCTTTGGTGTTTCGGCTGGTAGTATGGATTCGATGGTAAATCATTATACAGCCAACAAACGCTTACGCTCCAACGATGCTTACACGCCTGAAGGAAGAGCTGGTTATCGTCCTGATTACGCTACTGTTACCTATTGCACAATACTGAAATCATTGTATCCTGATACTCCTATTGTAATTGGAGGCGTAGAAGCTTCATTAAGACGTGTTACACACTATGATTATTGGTCGGATAAATTATTGCCAAGCATCTTAGTTGATAGTCAAGCAGATTTACTTGTATATGGAATGGGCGAAAAAGCGATTGTAGAATTGGTGCAACTTTTGCAACAAAACATCCCTTTTCAACAACTACACGATATCCCTCAAACTGCTTTTTTAATTGACAAAACAGCCAATTCTCAGTCAACTGGAGAGTGGGAATCTCTCTCATTGTTTTCTCACGAGGAATGTATAGCATCAAAAATAAACCAAGCAAAGAATTTTAGGGTTATCGAAGAACATTCCAATTCGCAGAAAGCTGGTAGATTACTGCAAGATGTAGGAACAAAAACAGTGATTATTAATCCACCTTATCCGACGATGACGGAGAAGGAAATTGACCAAACCTACACTTTGCCATACACACGCTTGCCACATCCACGGTACAAAGGAAAAACCATTCCTGCATACGAAATGATAAAACACTCTGTTACATTACACAGAGGATGTTTTGGAGGTTGTGCTTTTTGTACTATTTCTGCACATCAGGGCAAATTTATTGCATCACGTTCAGAAAAATCCATTTTAGCAGAAATTGAAAAGATAACTCAAATGCCTGATTTTAAAGGATATATTAGCGACATTGGAGGTCCATCAGCGAATATGTATAAAATGCAAGGTATTGATTTAACAATTTGCGAAAAGTGCAAAAAGCCATCGTGTATTCATCCAAGAATTTGTAAAAATTTGGATACTAATCATGCTCCATTGATTGAATTGTATAAAAAAGTACGCAGCATTAAAGAAATAAAAAAAGCATTTGTTGGTAGTGGTATTCGCTATGATATGATATTGCATAAAACGGGTAATAAGCAAACAGACGCATCCAATATGGAGTACGCGAACGAATTAATTGCACACCACGTATCTGGTCGACTAAAAGTAGCTCCTGAGCATACCAACGATGAAGTCCTTAATCTGATGAGAAAACCATCTTTTGAGTATTTTGAAACATTCGTTAAGCTATTCAACGAGGTGAACAAGCAACACCATTTAAATCAACAGCTTATACCCTATTTTATCTCGAGTCATCCAGGGTGTAAACAACAGCACATGGCTGAATTAGCTGCCAAAACCAAAGCATTGGATTTCAAATTAGAGCAGGTACAAGATTTTACACCAACTCCGATGACACTAGCAACGGAAATGTATTATACGGGTATACATCCATATACCTTGGAGAAAATTTCAGCACCAAACACACCTCAGCAAAAACTCAATCAACGAAAGTTTTTCTTTTGGTATCAAAAAGAATATAAAAATGAGATTATCAACGATCTAAAAAAGATGAACAGAATGGACTTAATTAAAAAACTATATCCATAGTATAGCCCAGTAAATCAGAATATTACCAATATTTAAAACTGTGTAGCAGTAGCGTAAACTAATAGAAATCCAATGAAAAAAATCGCACTACTTATTCTTTTCACCTTGTTATGTGTAAGCCATGTAGTATATGCACAAACAATACAAGAAAACGAACAAATGATTGTTTCGTGGTTTGAAGATATAAAAGAGACTCAATCTGATAGTGCAAAGATACAACTCAATAAAAAGATTGAACAATTGCTTTACACAACATTGCAAGAGCCAAATGCGTTTAATTATTCATTTCCTGCCTTAAAATACATTGGAAGTATATATGCTCCTGACAAACTAATGCGTGTTTTTTCTTGGAATTATCCATTAAGCAATGGAAAATATGGCTATTCGGCACTATTTATGTTCAAAAGCAAGCCAAAAAGCACACCCTCGTTGCACCTTGTATCGACAACTACAGCTTTTAAACCTGAAGAAACACGCAAATACGACCCTTCAACGTGGTATGGAGCATTGTATTACAACGTAATAGCACACAAAATTAGCCGAGATAAAACAGAATACCTATTACTGGGCATCAGCAATTACCAACCCATTACAAAAGTAAAAATAATTGAATCTATAAAAATTAGTAATCGGCAACTAACATTTGGCACTCCCCTTTTTAAAAAAGATAAAAAGACACTCTATCGAGCCGTTTTTGAATATAAAAAGGAGGTAAACATGTTATTAGAATATGAGTCAAGCAAAAAACGATTTGTATTCGACCATCTTTCACCATCTGACCCTATATACAAAGATGTGTATCATTTTTATGGTCCTGATTTTTCGTATGACTCCTATCAATGGAAAAAGAAAAAACTTCACTACACACCAGATATTGATGTAAGAAATAAATAGAACAACTATGCAAAATACAACAAATACATTTGATTATCACGTAGATAAATTTGCCGATATTGAAATATTGAGATATCGTGTTACTGGCTTTGAAGCCTTGTCATTGCAACAAAAACAATTAATTTATCATCTTTCAGAAGCTGCACAAGAAGGGCGAGATATCTTGTTCGACCAACATTATGAACACAATTTGTGTATTCGACGCACACTCGAAGCCATATACGAAACACATAATGAAACAGAAAAGAATGTAGAAGAATTCAACGCTTTTGAAATTTACCTGAAACGCGTATGGTTTTCTAACGGTATTCACCACCATTATTCTACCGATAAACTCGAAATTACGTGTTCTAAAGAATATTTTACTTCGCTACTAAAAAAAGTTCCTGTAAGCCTTCTTCCACTAGAAAAAAATGAAACAATAGATAGTTTTTACACCAAAATAATTACCTTAATTTATAACCCAGAGATTGATAAGAAAAGAGTGAATCTCGCTGATAATCAGGATTTAATTACAAGTTCTGCTAACCATTTTTACAAAAATGTAACACAACAAGAGGCTGAAGATTTCTATAATGGGTTACAAGATAGTAGCGATTTGCAACCAATAAGTTATGGTTTGAACAGTTGTTTGGTAAAAGAAAATGGCATAATCAAAGAAAAAACATGGAAACTTAATGGCATGTACACGGCTGCTATTGAAAAAATTATATACCATTTATCCAATGCTATGGCATTTGCTGAAAATAGCAAGCAAAAACTCATCATCGAGAAATTAATAGCGTTTTATCAAACGGGCAACTTACAAACTTTTGATGAATATTCCATTCTTTGGGTAAAAGACACCTCATCCGAAATTGATTTTTTAAATGGTTTTATTGAAACCTATGGCGACCCGCTTGGGCGAAAAGGAAGCTGGGAGGCGATTGTCAATTTTATCAACAAAGAGGCAACCCAACGCACCCAAACCATAAGTAATCATGCTCAATGGTTTGAAAAACATTCTCCAGTAAATGAGAAATTTAAGAAAACATCCGTTGTAGGCGTATCGGCAAAGGTTATTACCAATGCCATGCTTGGTGGCGATAGTTATCCTGCAACCCCTATCGGCATTAACTTGCCAAACTCTAACTGGATACGTGAAGTACATGGATCAAAATCAGTAACCATCGACAATATGATGGAAGCTTATCATCACGCTGCTAGTGGTAATGGCTTTAACGAAGAATTTATGTGGAGCCAACACGAATGTGAATTGACCGAAAAATATGGCTATATAACCGACAAATTACATACCGACCTGCACGAATGTGTAGGACATGGGTCAGGTAAAATGCTCGATGGGGTTTCTCCAGAAGCGTTAAAAGCATACGGAGCAACGATAGAAGAAACCCGAGCCGATTTATTTGGATTGTATTTTATTGCAGACCCTATGATGGTAGAAATTGGTTTGTTACCAAATATGGACGCATACAAAGCTGAATACTACCGATTTATGCTTAATGGATTAATGACTCAACTGGTACGTATAAAGCTCGGTGACACAATAGAAGAATCGCACATGCGCAACCGACAACTCATTGCTAATTGGGTTTTCGAAAAAGGACAGAAACAAAAATGCATCGAAAAAAGAGTGCAAAATAATAAAACCTATATCATCATACACGATTATGTAGCTTTACGCACATTGTTTGGCGAACTTCTTGCCGAAATTCAACGCATAAAATCCGAGGGCGATTACACAGCAGCCAAATACTTAGTAGAAAAATACGCTATCCAAATTGATTACTCTTTGCACAAAGAAATTCTAGAACGTTATACTGCTCTGGATATTGCACCTTATAAAGGATTTGTAAATCCCACTTACGAACAGGTGTATAACGAGTATGGAGAAGTAATAGATATCGTACCTCATTATACTGAAAGTTATACAGAACAAATGTTGCGGTATTCAAAAACTAAATCTTACCTACCAACATATAACTAAAATACCTATCAAACGTTTGCAAGGTTTTTTATGCATTTTTGTAGCTCTATACTAGCTTTGGGGATTACAAACGTATTACATTTGTCTTCGTTTTACGTTAAACTATTCCTAACTATTTTTTGAAAAAAACTATGAAGCTAACCTTTACAATTCAGTACCACACTTCGTGGGGACAGCAAGTGTGCATACTTGGATCACTACCAGCTTTGGGAAACAATATTCCAACTAAAGCATTAAAAATGAACTACATAGAAAATGGGCAATGGGAAGCAAGCATACAAGTTCGCTCGCTTGCCTCTTTTTCTTACACATATGTGGTAGTGGATGCAAATGGACACACAATATCAGAATGGGGAAATCCCAGAGAAATAAAAATACCAGCTTCATATAAAAATGCAATCATTCAAGACAATTGGCGTTCCAATGGCACCGATAAAACCTTTTATTCCTCTGCTTTTACGGAAAGTTTTTGTGCTCGTAAACAACAGACATCTTTTATTCCTATCGATTCGCCCAAAACAGTTCGATTCTCTATCCATGTACCTCGTATAGACTCCTCGCTTTGCCTTGCTATTGTGGGCAATCAACCTGCTTTAGGTAATTGGGACAACAAAAAAGCTTTAGTAATGCAAGATACCCATTACCCTGAATGGACAGCAGAAATGGATGCGTCAAACGTAAACAACCCAATTGAATATAAATACGTGCTATATAATCGCACAAAAAAAACAATCGTATCATGGGAAAAAGGTGCCAATAGAACATTGGAAATTGACGTTGTAATTGCTAATCAATTAGTACTAAAAAATGACGAAACATTTCGTTACGATATACCCAACTTTAAAGCCGCTGGTATCGCACTACCCATTTTCTCGTTACGCACAGAAAATAGCTTTGGAATTGGCGAATTTGCTGATTTAAAACCCCTTGTCGATTGGTCAGCTAAAACAGGACAAAAAGTCATTCAAACGCTCCCAATTAATGATACAACACGTTCGCGTACCAATGCTGATTCGTATCCATATAGTAGTATTACGGTATTGGCTTTACATCCTGCTTACATCAACCTTATAGGTATTGGCAAGCTGAAAAGCAAAAAACAAATGGATAAGTTTGCACAAATACAAGAATCTTTAAAGCAATTTAAAACCGTTAAATACCAAGAAGTTATAGAAGCTAAATGGGAATATTTTCGTTTAATATACAAACAAGAAAAAGAAAAAACATTTAGCTCAGCTGACTATAAACAATTTTTTGCCGAAAATAAACAATGGTTGCTCCCATATGCAGCATTTTGTTATTTAAGAGATAAACACAGTGATTCGAATTTCAGAAACTGGAAAAACTTTTCTGTGTTTGATTGGGACAAAATAGATGATTTCTTTAAACCAGAATTTGCCGATTTTGACGAGGCAATGATTCATATCTTTTTGCAATATCATGCTCACAAACAATTACTTGAAGCAAGTAATTACGCTAAATCAAAAGGCATTGTGCTGAAAGGAGATATTCCTATTGGTATTAGTCCAGATAGTGTAGAAGCGTGGATGGAACCACATTTATTTAACTTAGATAGCCAAGCGGGTGCACCCCCCGACCCTTTTTCAGCCACTGGTCAAAACTGGGGTTTCCCAACCTATAACTGGGAAAGAATGGAAAAAGACGGATACCAATGGTGGAAAACTCGTTTTCAAAAAATGGCAGCTTATTTTCAAGCATATCGTATCGACCACGTGTTAGGTTTTTTCCGTATTTGGCGAATGTCAGCTGACGATGTGCAAGGTTTGTTAGGTCATTTTGACCCTGCATTGCCTTTAACAGCTGATGAAATCAAAGGTTTTGGAACTTGGTTCGACTACGACAGAATGGTAAAACCTTACATTCGCGAACACGTATTGAATGGTTTATTTGGCGATTATACCAACGAAGTAAAAGAGCGTTTTTTAGACATAGAACAATATGGTGTGTATCGTTTCAAAAAAGCATATAATACACAAAAGAAAATTGAAGCATTTTTTATCAAAAATCAGGATAAAATGGAGGAGCATAAAATAGCTATTTTGCAAAATGGCTTGTTTGCTTTGTTTTGCGAGGTTTTGTTTATCGAAGATAGCAAAAAACAAGGAACATTTCATCCACGTATTGCATTTCATTCAACGTATTCGTATCGCGACTTAGACAATGGGGCGAAAAATGCCTTGAATAATTTGTACAACCATTTTTATTACCAAAAACACAACGATTTTTGGAAAGAACAAGCGATGAAAAAACTTCCAGCTTTGCTTCAGGCGACCAATATGTTGGTTTGTGGTGAGGATTTAGGAATGATTCCAGAATGTGTGCCTAGCGTAATGCATGATTTATACATTATGAGCTTGGAAATAGAGCGTATGCCAAAAGATCCCAAAGAAGAATTTATTCACATGCCGAATGTACCCTATTTATCCGTTTGTACCACATCTACACACGATATGAACCCTATTCGGGGCTGGTGGGAAGAAGACAGAGGTACTACGCAACGTTATTTCAATAATATATTAAACGAATGGGGAGAAGCTCCGCAATTTTGCGAACCATGGGTATGCGAAAAAATTGTAGCTCGTCACTTGCATTCACCTGCCATGTTGGTTATATTGCCATTTCAAGATTGGTTATCTATTAACGGTAAATACCGCCGAGAAAATATTTTAGAGGAACGTATCAATGTCCCCTCTGATCCAAAACATTTTTGGTGTTACCGTATGCATTTTACAATTGAAGAATTGCTTGAAAATGACGAAGTCAACGACAAAATACTTGCTTTAATACAACAAGCTGGACGCAACTCAACAATGTAAATTTCTCCCAAATAGTAAAAAAGCGTTTTGATACCAATCAAAACGCTTTTTTTATCGCATTATATCCAACTATCTAGCTCTTTTTCAATTCAATACGCAAGCCTAACTCATCTAACTGAGCGTTATCAATTACCGAAGGTGCATCTATCATCACATCTCTTCCCGAGTTATTTTTAGGGAAAGCAATGCAATCGCGGATGCTATCCAATCCAGCAAACAACGACACCAATCTATCCAACCCAAAAGCCAAACCACCATGAGGAGGTGCTCCATACTTGAAAGCACTCATCAAAAATCCAAATTGTGCCTCTGCTTGTTCGGGTGTAAATCCTAATAATTCAAACATTTTCTTTTGCAACGCACTTTCATGAATACGGATAGAACCTCCGCCCAACTCCACGCCATTTATCACCATATCATAGGCTGTAGCACGTACTTTGCCTGGGTTTGTATCCAACAATGCGATATCATCTTCGTTAGGACAAGTAAATGGATGGTGCATAGCATAAAAACGTTGTGTCTCTTCGTCCCACTGAAACAAAGGAAAATCAATTACCCACAATGGTGCAAACACATTTTTATCTCTCAAACCCAAACGGCTACCCATTTCTAAACGCAATTCGCACAAGGCTTTTTGTGTTTTTTCTGTGGCACCTGCCAAAATTAGTATCAAATCGCCCTTTTCAGCCTTACATGCTGTTGCAATTTTAGCCAAATCATCGTTGGTATAAAACTTATCTACTGATGACTTGAACGTACCATCTGCTTCGCAGCGTATATACACCAAGCCTTTTGCTCCAATTTGTGGTCGTTTTACAAAATCGGTCAGTTCATCTAATTGTTTGCGGGTATATGTTGCACAATTGCTAGCACAAATGGCTCCTACATAATCAGCCTCGTCAAACACAACAAAATTTTTGCCCGATACAAGTTCTTTTATTTCTACAAACTGCATATCAAAACGTATGTCTGGTTTGTCAGAACCATAATATTTCATAGCATCAGCCCATGTCATACGAGGAAAAGCATCTGTCATGTCAATATTTTTCACAAAACGGAATAAATGTTTCATCATTCCTTCGAACAAATTCAATACATCTTCTTGTTTTACAAACGACATTTCGCAGTCAATTTGTGTAAACTCTGGCTGACGATCGGCACGTAAATCCTCGTCTCTAAAACATTTTGCTATCTGAAAATACTTATCAAAACCCGACACCATCAATAATTGTTTAAACAACTGCGGAGACTGTGGCAAGGCATAAAACTGCCCTTGGTTCATACGCGATGGAACCACAAAATCCCTTGCTCCTTCGGGTGTCGAAGCGATTAATATCGGTGTTTCAACCTCAAGAAATCCCATTTGGTCGAGATAGCGTCTTGTCTCAAACGCAACCTTATGACGCAATATCATGTTTTCACGCACTGTATTACGACGCAAATCCAAGTAGCGATACTTCATACGTAAATCATCTCCACCGTCTGTGTTATCTTCTATGGTAAAAGGAGGTGTTTCCGAAGTATTCAGGACTCGCATAGTCGATACAAGCAATTCAATTTCACCCGTAGGGATATGCTTATTTTTATTGCTACGTTCAGCCACTTCAGCTTGCACCTGTATCACAAACTCACGTCCCAATTCATTTGCCTGAGCACACAAATCAGCATTTGTTTCTTGGTTAAAAACTAACTGCGTAATACCAAATCTATCGCGTAAATCAACAAAAATCATTCCTCCCATTCTACGCACCCGTTGTACCCAGCCAGCAAGTGTAACCTGTTGTCCTATGTGTGATAGTCGTAATTCTCCACAAGTATGTGTTCTGTACATAATAAAACTCCCTTTATATAATTATGATGTTGTGAAAAAGAAAACACAAAAGTACATAAAATTGCGATGTTATAAAAATTTTATAAAATTATTTCAAAATCTTTTGCTAAAATAAAAAAGATAGTTATCTTTGCATCCCGTTAAGCGAGACATAATACCTCTTATTAACGAGATTTTCGGGGTGTAGCGCAGCCCGGCTAGCGCACCTGCTTTGGGAGCAGGGGGTCCCAGGTTCGAATCCTGGTACCCCGACAATTTAAAAAAGCACTTACATTTTATATGCAGGTGCTTTTTGATTTAATATATTTTGTGTAATCTTATTATATATGGGGCTTTGCCCCAAACCCTAATCACTTTTTTATCTTGACACAGAAAAGTAATCAAAAAAACTCAAGACTCCGCCCTCCTCGCTCTAAAAACTGACGCTCTGCTGGCTAAAACAGTCCAAACTCGCTCCTTTGTCGCTCAAACAGGACTATTTCTTTACGCCAACTTCACTGGTTTTTAGGCTCATCGGTCGAGGTCAGTTGGCGTGTAGGAGAAGGATGAAGAAATAAAAATTGAATTTACAAGAGATTGAAAATCCTTATACTATTTTGAAGGTCGGATTTTATCTACTCAGTTTATAGTCGTTTATCAATACATTCGGCGAAATATTCAATCGTTTTGTTATATTTCGTATCATATTTACTGTTAGTCTCCTCTTTCTGTTTAACACTTCTGACACTCGACTCTTTCCACCAATTATCTCCACCATGTCTGCTTGTTTTAATTGCATTTCTTCCATACGTATCTTAATGGCTTCTATCGGGTCTGGTGCTTCAATAGGATAATGTTTCTTTTCGTATTCGTCGATTAACATACCCAAAATGTCTGCCTCATCACTTTCTGGTGTACCTTGCTTAGCATCAAATATTTTCTCAAGTCGTTTTAACGCTTGTTCATACTCTGCATCCGTTTTTATTAATTTGATTTTCATAGCTCTTTTGTATTTTAAATATTGTCTGCATTTATTTTATCGTATTCTGAATGAGTACCTATAAAACGTATAAAAATCCATTGTTTCTCATAATTGAATTGTACAACTAATCGATAACTATTTCCTTTAATATTAAACACAACACGTTCATTTTTTAATATGCTTGCACTTGCAAAGGTCTTTTTTACCTCATTTGGATTATTCCATGCCGAACTCATTGCTGTATCATACCATGTCTTTAAATACTGTTCAGTTTCTGGATGTTTCTCCCACTACTCTCTTTTGGAAAGAATGCCTGTGAAATACGCTTGCACAATTAAATGTTTTTGTGCTCTTGAAAAAGCAAATTTCTTTCTCCATAATCCTAAAATGCCTTGTTTTTTTTGTTTCCATTTTACACTTTTTTGTGTAAACCTATTTCAGTAGAAGACATTATTTTAGTTCTCCAAAATTTTTGTCATTTCAAGTATTCCTGTTGTTTTATTTAAACTATAAATCACTTTTCGTTTTCCAGTTTTAAAGAATGGAATGAATTTTTCTCTCACGAAGGTGTAAACTACTATAACATTTCCATTTGAATCTATTCGTTTGACCTTTGAAACAGAATCCCAATTATCTGTACGGGTTTCAATTTTTTGCTCTTTCCATAAATCTTGTTGCTCTATAGTTTCAGGTGAAATTTCATATTTTGTCCAAATCTTGTCGCTATTACCAATATATAAAAAGTCTTTATCCCTGTCACCGCTAGTTTTAAAAACAGTCCATTTGTCAATTTGAATTAATTGTTCTTCCTTCGGTGGTTCTTGTCCATAAAAACTACCTGCACCAATTTTGCTGATACTGTCATTTTGGTCTTTGTATGAATAATCAATGTCGTAGTTGAAAGAATTAAAATCATTGCAATGATGAATGTCACGAATCAATAAACCACCAATATTCTGCTTAATAGTATCTTGATATGTCTCATCTGTGAATATGCTGTCTGTTGAATTGCAACTAATCAATCCAAAAAGCAAAAAGGTCAATATAATATTCTGTAATCTCATACTGTGCTGTGTTTTATACCGCGTGTTGTGCCCAGTTATTTTTTCATTATTAGTTTCATCATTCGTCCAAAAAACCCTTCGTCCTTTTCTGAATTGTCATTATAATATTTCATTTCTCGCCGATTCCTTTTCAAATCTCTCTTTTTACCCTCAACATACTCAACCGCCGCCAAAGCAAGTGTCTTGTCAACAAGGTTATTTGTAGCAACATAATTCATTGCAATTTTACCAATTTGTAATACTTGCTCATCAGCTAATTTATCTGCCTTTTCTGCAACCTCAAATTCTCCATATGCTAATAAAGCAGTCATGATATTTTGTTTTGACGCCAAAATCATCTTAATCCCGAAGTTTAAATGTTATTGGAAAAGTAACCCTATAATCAATCGGTTTATTATCTATAATTGCAGGATTCCAATCTGGCATTTTATTGAGCATCTGTTTACATTCTAAATCAATTTCTAGTGAAAGTCCTTTTTTTATTTCACGGTCAACAACTTGTCCTGTTGATTTTACAATAAAAGTCAGAAATACTCTCCCTTGAATACTATCATTAATCGCTTTCTCAGGATACTTAATGTTTTTCCCAATGAATTTTACCAGCTCTTCAAATCCACCTTTATATTCTGGAAACTTATCTATTCCGACACAATTTAATGTTGTATCAGAAGGAGTAAAAACAAAATCAAAACCCTTAAACTTTAAAGTGTCTATTTGCCCGTAAGAAGTCAAACAATTTACAAAAATAAGTATGGTTAAAATTCTTTTCATTCGTTTATCTGTCTATGTATCGGTTTTTTATAATTGTGCACAACATCAGTCTCTCTAAAAACCACCATGAGTTTAAATTCCCTTCAAATGTAAGATGTTTTAACGAACTTTCAAACTATACAGGGCTAAGGTTTATAAAAAATACAACTTAATCCCCTATCCTAAAATGCCTTGTTTTTTTGTTTCCATTTTACACTTTTTTGTGTAAACCTATTTCAGGACAAGACAAGTCGTGAAGCCTATTTTATTTTTTCATATGTCAGTGTTAGTTTCATCATAATGTCCGTCTGTTTGTCTTCGCCTAACATAAAAATATGTTTATTAAACTCTACAAAACCATTTTTCTTATAAAAGTTTATGGCTCTTGGGTTTTTTTCCCAAACCCCCAACCAAACATAATCGAATTTTGTCTGTTTAGCAACTTGTATTGCTTTTCCATAAAGAGCTTGTCCAACGGCTTTTCCGTGATACTCTTTAAGAACATAAATTCTTTCTATTTCAAGAGCTGCGTCGTCTTTTAGTTCTGTTTGTGATTGTCCAAAATTGAGTTTTAAGTAACCTATGACTTTTTTGTTATACGTGGCAAAATAAAACTCTGCGTTTTTGTCCCTAAGTTCAGTCGTTAGTTTTTCAACTGAAAATCCTTCGTCCAAATATTTTTTCATATTTTCTTCAGTATTCCCCGAAGCGAATGTTTCATTAAATGTCTGTTTGCCAATTTGTTGTAATTGGTCAATTTCGGTTAGCGTTGCTTTTTTTATTTCTATGTTTTCCATTTTAATGTGATACTATTTTAAGTCCTATAATAGAACCTATTAAAGTTGCAATAAAAAGTAGTCTTATGAAAGTCGCAGGTTCTTTAAATATAAAAATACCGACTAATACTGTTCCGACAGCTCCAACTCCTGTCCATACCGCATAAGCTGTTCCAATTGGTAAGGTTTGAGTTGCTTTAATTAAAAGTCCCATGCTAACAAAAAGTGCGATAAAAAAACCTGTATACCACAAATACATTTCGTTTCCTGTTGTTTCTTTTGCTTTGCCTAAACAGAAAGCAAAAGCTACTTCAAATAATCCTGCGATAACTAAAATAATCCAGTTCATTTTTTTGTCCTTGTTTCTTGTTGTTAATTATTTGTTATTTGTCTTTGAATTTTTCTTTTTCGACAGTTTAAAAGTCAAAAAGTAAAAAATGATAGATAAAAATTCAGTCGAAAATCAGATACACAGTCGAAATAAATTTAGTTTAAACACATTCACTTTCGGCCACCGAGTCCGTCTTTTTGTTTTTTTACTATAAGCCATAACGACCGAGGCTATGGGCACGGGCGGTTTGCGGGAGCGTTCACTGTCGCACAGCGACAAAGTGAATTGAAAATCAGCGTAGCTAATGCGGGCGCAAAACCTGCTAAGTGCACGTCAGCCAGCCTGTGAACATAGGCGTGTGTTAGCACCAGTTATTTGTTTGTTTTTCACCATGTTTGAAAGTTAAACGAGACATAAAATGTCAAATAGTATTTCCCATAATCTATTTTGTAGTCTGAAGTAAGTCGATTTTCTTTAGAGAACACCAAAGGTTTGTCATGAAACTTAAAAGGATAACCACCCTGTAAACCAACAGTCCAAAAATCACAAGGGAAAAACGAGTATTTGTAGGATTTATAAGCGATATTTATTCCTGTTATACAAATTGCTTGATTAATTCTAATGTCTAATTCTCGATTTTCCAAATAGTCAGTCAGAGGTATTTCTTCGTTTTTCGAACTATTTAAAAGTCTGTACCTATACCATTTTAGCGAAATTAATGGTGATATTACCCAATGTTTGTTGTCAATTAAATTATAGCCAAAGTTTATTCCATATATTGTCTTATTCAATTTAATTTTTATAGAGTCGTGATTGTTTTCTTCTTGATTTACACTACCAAATTGTAACCCCAACGTATAGTGTTTGAAATTTCCTGAGATACCCCAAAGTAGAGGCGTGTTTGACCGATTCAATATTTCCGTGTTGTATGAATTTAGTGTCGTTTGAAACTCATTAAAGTTGTTTGAGATTAAATCCACTCCGAAATATGGTCCGAATTCAAATTTTGGAGTTCTTCGTCTTTCTGGGTGTCTTTCAACCCAAACTGTGTCATTATACTCACTTTGTTGAAACACAGAGGTCAATTTTCTTTGTTGTTGTTCTGTCCAAACCGAATCATGTAATGTGTTTTTACTAAACAAAGGTGTCGAGGATAATAACAAAAAAACAAGTAAATAAATGTGTCTCATATCGTAATTTTCAAGTGCTTTTCAATAACTCAGATTTGTCTTTCTTTTTTTTTTATAATTGGTGCTAACGGTGGCGGTATGAAAAGTTGCCGATTGCGGGCGATTTCCTATCAAGTTACACAAAGGCTGAAGCGGGCTACAACCCTTGAATAACAAACTGAACCGGCAATTAACTATACCGCGTGTTAGCAAACGTTAATTCTTTATCAATCTTATCGTTGCCTTTTTCTTTTCCGAATAAATTGTCAATAAATAAATGCCTGGCTGAGCATTTAAATTAAGCTCAATCATTTTAGTGTTTTTGTAGCTTGTCTGATTAATTAATTTTCCATTTACATCAGTTAGCGAAACACTAAATTCAGACTGCGTTTCACCTAAGTCAATTTTCACTATACCGTCAGTTGGGTTTGGATAAACTATTATGTCATTACTAAAAGTATTTTCCAAAATTCCAACAGTTGTAACTGTATAGCAAGCTGAAGTATCCGTACAACCGTTTTGAGTTATTTTAACAGCGAAGCTTCCATTTTGGGTTGCAGTAAACGACTGATTAGTTTCTCCATTTATTATAGAATTACCATTGTTACAATCCACCCATTGATAGAAATCGGCAGTTGCATTTGCAGAGAGAATTATTCCGTTTTGATTAACAGAAACATCCACCGAATTAATAGTAAGGTTAATAGTAATTGTGCTATCGCAACCTACTGCATTTGGTATAATAGCCGTTTTTATTCCCGATGTTGTATATATCTGACCATCGGGAGCAGTATAGCTAACACAAGCCGTTTCGGTTATTGTTGATGAAGTATGTAACGAATTGATTACAACAGGTATTACAATGGTGCTGTCTGTCCCCAGAGTAATATCGGTTACTGTTAGACTAACCTGGTATGTATCTGGCGTGTAATAGGTATGTGTTGGATTGGCCAAGTCGCTTGTGTTTCCATCTCCAAAATCCCACAAATATTCATCTCCATCGATGCTGTTGTCTGTAAAAGTAACCACAGTGGAGTCGCAATACGGCATAGCTGAATAAGAAAAATCAGCAATTGGCAAAGCTATTTTTTCAATTGTATCAGTTAAAACAACACTCCATCTGCCGAGTGTATCTTTAAATTGGAAATTGACTTCGTGAATACCTTTTGGAACTTGTGTTAAATCCAAATTATCCATCAAATTAATCTGCTGATTAGACGTTAGCGATAAATTCACAGCATTGGCAAAATCATTGTTGAACCAATAACGGTATTCGGTTATAGAATTTTGTGTTACAATTTGTTCTGGTGTTTTGTAAAAGAAATGACTTACTACACTGCTCCATAATCCGGCATCATCTTTAAATCGAATATGGAAATTATGTACACCATTATTTAAAGTAGTCATAGACATTAGTTCATTGATATTCAATTGTTGTTGAACGGGAGTGTTCACAATAACAGCATTTGCATAATCATTATCAATCCAATATTCATAAGCAACTATTTCAGGAGCTTGATTGCTTTCTGTTAAAGATGTTTTGTAAAAGAAATGACTTATTATACTACTGTATTTTCCTGAATTATCGAACGAGCGAAAATTGATTGTATTTATTCCCTGCATAAGTCCAGTAGTTGGTATAGTTTGGTTAATCATCAATTGTTGCGTTGAAGTTACCATTGTGGTAGTTTTGTTTGCATAATCATTATTAAACCAGTATTCATAACCAACAATTTTGGGTATTGAAGTATATTTTATCTGTAAATCATCCATAATTATTTCGCTAGCATTAGTGATGTCATTTACCATAAATTTAATGGTTGTAACCATTTGGTTAATACTAATAGCTTTGAGTTGAGGAGTTGAATTGGGTACAGTACTATTTACGGGCATAGCCCCAAGTGTTGCACCGCCAAATACGACATCATCAAGTAAAACTTGTCCTTGCGAACCCCAGTTTCCATCAATTTCCATCTCCTTCCATTTGATAGAATCGACTAATGTAGGCGAAGGAAAAGTTACGATTAAGGTAGTTTTATAATTATCGAAGCAACTAGAAACACAAGTAGATTTACCAAAACTAAAAACCTTAGTGCTTCCAAAATTTGTATTATTTATTATACCTGGAGACGAAGAGAAGGATCCTGTCGATTGGAATGATATTGCAGGATTCAAAATGCCTGATTCAAATCCCTCATTTATAATTGTTTGGGAATTTATTTCAAAGACAATAAATAAAAATGTGATTAATAGAATATATATTTTTTTCATAGTTAATCGTTTTGAGCTTCAACTTGTATCTGAATTTGCAAATTTCCATTTGTATCAGTCGTTGCAGCATTGTTAATAATTTGAATGTGTGGATTTTGTGGCACAGCCCCTTCTTTACACGGATATAATCCACCGTAAATTCCTACTTGTGTATTATCAATTCCTAAATAAGTTGTAGGATTTGTCAAATGGTAATTGTGCGTATAATTAAATACATTACCTGTTTGGTTAACAAAAACAGAGGTTAAAACTATTGAGTAATAGTTGTTAATCCATGTATTAGTACCTGTAGATGGCACTACTGCGAAAATATTATTAGCAAATGTGTTTAAATCGCATCCAGAACAAACCCATGAAGCATTATTTCTAAAAACGATGTTGTTTGAAATGTAACAGTTATCTACGTTGTTAAAAGTTACACAAGAAGGATTGCCTGTACAACCTGAGTTGAATAACAAAATGTTATTTGATATTCCTATATTATTAGCATTTGCTATTTGTCCATTGATAATATTATTTGAAAGCATACTTGAAGTTACGTTATTAAAAACCGCTTCACCAGCAATTACATTTTCAATAATATTGTTGTTTATACAAGGAGTTGCTCCTGTCCCATTATAGTAGATATTGTTAAATTTGCATCTTTTTATTACTACCGAGTCAACTTTATGATTATGAGTAAAAGAAATACCGCCAGTTAATTCGATACCTTCGAGGTGCAAATTATCAGCATCCTCAGAAATAGATAAATTACCCGTCAAAACCGTTTTACCGGTTGCGACAGTAGAGTCGGGATAATGACCAGTTCCTATTATTACTAAGCCTTTGTTGATAGTTGTCGGATAGGGTATAGTTCCTCCCGGCAAGTAGAGGGTATCTCCACTTACAGATGCGTTATAAGCAGCCGTAAAAGGATCGGAACCTCCAAAAATGGTGGTTGAGCCATTACTGTGTAAAGCTACTTTTTGTTGACTGTAAACTATGCTGACGTTACAAAAACACAGAGCTACAAGAATTAAATAATATTTTTTCATAATAGTATAGTTTTAAATTTATTAATCTTCTTGAGCTTCAACTTGAATTTGTATTTGCAAATCTCCGTTAGCATCGGTTGTAGGAGCTATGTTTTTTAGCTGAATGTGAGGATTAAGCGGAACAGCTCCTTCTTTGTAAGGAAACGTTCCGCCATAGATACCAACTTGTGTTCCGTCTGTTCCCAGATAAGTTGTAGGAGCTTGTAGGTGGTAATCGTGTGTATAATTGAAAGTAGTACCTGTTTGATTTACAAAAATCGCTGATTGAAGAATGCCGGTATAATTGCCAATGCTTGTTGCTGTTGTGCCATAATCAGGTGTAGGTTCCACAAAAAGATTGTTATTGAAAATATTACCACTACCAGCTACGTTGGCAGCATATCCTTCCCAGAGAAAAATATTGTTATTTAAAGTGTTGTTATTCCCACTAAATAAATAGTCCATTGAAGAACCCCAAATGAACCCCATAATAATATTGTTGTTGATCAAGTTACCGTTAGAACCTTGAAAGGAATTTGAAATAATATTATTGGAAAGTAATGAGTTTTGAACGTTTTCAAGATTTAAACGATTCATCAGGACATTTCCAATGAGGCTCAAATTAGATGTTGGATTGGATAAATCTCCTAAAGCATTAAATGTTCCATTAATTTTACAACGTTTAAAAACAACATTGTTTACTGAATGATTAGTGGAAAAATTAATATTACCACTTACTTCAACTCCTTCTAAATAGAACATATCTGAATTTTCGCTTAAATTCACGTTGCCATTGATAAATGTTTTTCCTGTTGCTAAAGTAGAATCAACATAGTGTCCAGCTCCAAAAATAGATAATTGCTTATCAAAACTGCCTGGAGGAATAAAAGTATGCCCCGAAAGATAGAGTGTATCGCCATTTTGGGCAGCAGTATAGGCTGTTGCTAAAGCGGTATTGCCTTTAATTATTTGAACGCCTGTTGAAGAATGTAATGCAATGGTTTGTGCATTCATTGTCATTGTCATTGCTATTGCAATTGTCAATGTAAGTAGTGTTTGTCTTTTCATATTTTTATATTTTAATGTTATACGGTTTCTTTTCTTTTAATGTTTGCTAACGTTTTGCAGCTTGGCGAAGTGGCGGATTTAGAAGCACTTACTTTCAATTTAGCACTAATGTTCATTAGAATTCCGAATGTTCAATTTAGCACTGAACCCGCCATTACGCCAAACCGCTGTTAGCAGTAGTGGTTCTGTTTTCGTCCTTCATTTCGATAGTTTCAAGATTTTAAATGCTCCTTGTCCAACGATGAAAAATACAATTGTCCCAACGATAAGGTCAGGATATTTTGAGTTTGTCAAGTAAACAAGTCCGCCTGCTACGATTACTCCAAGATTTACAATTACGTCATTAGAAGTAAAAATCATACTTGCTTGCATATGAGCTTCTTTGCTTTTACTTTTTTGCAGTAAATACAAACAAAGTCCATTACCAATAAGAGCAAGAATTGAAATAATTATCATTGTCTGAAATGCTGGAATTGTTTCCGTTCCAACAAATCGTCTGATAACTTCTATAAAACCAAAAACCGCAAGTGTCAATTGAAAATAACCTGCCGATTTTGCAATATTTTTCTTTCGTGTCATTGTTCCGCCAACTGCAAAAAGTGCAAGTCCGTAAACAACACTGTCGGCAAGCATATCCAAACTGTCCGCTACAAGTCCCATTGAGTTTGAAATAAAACCTGTCGTAAGTTCAAGTGCAAAAAATAAAAAGTTTATGGCTAAAACTTGCCAAAGCAATTTTTTCTCACGGTCAGTGTTGTCGGTTGTTGCAATGTAATTGTCTGCCGAAACGCTATCAATAAGAGAAGTATCAAATTTTAAGTTGTCAAGTCGCTGAAAAATTTGGTCATGGTTTTCTGTGTGAAAAACGGTCAGTTGTCTGTTAGGTATATCAAAGTCCAACGAGTTGATGTTTGTCAAGTCGGAAAGTTTCATCCGTATCATTTGCTCTTCGGATGGGCAGTCCATTTTTGATATTTTAAATGTCGTTTTTCTCATTCTCTATTGTTGTCGGTTGGGTCGTCCTACCATTACTGCTAACGGTCTGCGGTATGAAAAGTTGCCGATTGCGGGCGATGTCCTATCAAGTTATACAAAAGTTGAAACGGGCTACAACCCTTGAATAACCTACTGTCCCGGCGATTTTTTATACCGCTTGTTGGCACCAGTTTTTATTCATTTTTCTCTTGTTTTCTCAAATAGTCAAGCAAAGAATTAAATAAAGGAAACATTGTTCCTTGGTCTGTCCACCCATCCCACATTAAATTTAACCAAATTTCATTTTGGAATATTATCTCAGCACTTTTCGGGTCATATAATGTTAGTCCAGCAAACCAACCGTCTCCAGGTTTATTAACCTTTGTCAGATTTAGAATAACGAACGGTTGGTTTATTTTGTATGCTCTATTTAATCCAACCTTGTCAGATAGAGATGGAATTTGGTCAGATAAACCTTTTTTTACAATCTCACTCTCAAATTGGTCATAAGTCAGAACTTTATCAAAATAATTCAAATTTTTTCCCATCGCTAACCAATAATCCGTAGATGGAACAACTAACATCATTTTCAGAGTGTCTGGATTTGTTGGTTTATCAATCAAGATTGTCGGATTTTTATTCCTTTTTGCTGGGAAATAATTAGTCTGTGTATTTATTGTCGTTGCTTTTTCAAAAGTTCCGCAAGAAATCATTGAAATTAAAATCAATCCGACAACAGATAATCTTGTTAGTTTCATATTATTTTTCGTTGTAATATTCTTGTCAATTGGTATGTATTTCGTTTTTCTAAAATTGGTGCCAACATCTGTGTAGGTACCACGTTATTGTATAGGTACCACAGCGTGGTAACTATATTCACTTTATATACCTATTCGTATTTGTTTAAACTGTTGATAATCTATAGTTTATGATTTATTAATAGAAATATACTATGGCACCTATCCATTTGTTAATTTATGTTTAAACCTCCAATTATCCTTAGCTTTTTTAGTTTTTAATCCAAAAATTCTAATTTTTTGTAAAACTACTAAAGATTTTCTGATTGTAAAAACTAAATGTGAGTTTTTAGATAAAATTTTTAGTACAAGCATCAATGTTACAAACGAGGTGTAGAGAGATTACCCTATCCTCCACAAGTGGACTGTAGTTATTCTTTCCATTTTTGTCGGGTATTGATTTGTAACGTCCCCAACATGTATAATGTGTCAATGATATTAAGGATACAATTTTAGATAGTATTCTGTATTTTAGTAACACATGCTGTATGTAATACAAAATCCACAAAATTACAATGAAGATAACCGACCATACAGTCAAGCTAACAAATGAAGAGTGTATCTCCAATTGCAAAACACGTTCTACTACTATTGTAAATGCTACAGAACTTACTATGCTTACTCCTATAAGTAACCCGTGTGCTGTTTCAATGGCTCTTTTGGGGCAATTATTCATACAACGCATACAACTTTCACACTTAAAAGTCCAAAAAGGATGTTTATGAAACAGGTTAATTGCCTGTACAGGACATTGTTTAATACACAAACCACACGAATCACAATCTATCGTAGCATAAAATGATTTTGCCAATATAAATCTGCCTATAAAGTAATATGCTATAGCAATAGGCGAAATAAGTATATCCTGAATTACGTCTCTGTATGCAAGAAAATCTCGCTGACCTGAGAAAATGTTGACTGCATGTTTTTCTACTCTATTGTAATTTGTTCTGTGGAGGTATTTTACCGTCTTTTCATTCAATGCTGGATGTATCGAAAGCCAATTAGAAGGCATATCAAAAGGAATTTGCCCTACAATTTTATAGCCTTTGTTTCTTAATATGAATGACGATACAAAAAATGCAATTCCCGTTAAGCCTGGAGTTACAAAATTCCCTATTTTCATTCCTGCTCGTGTATTCATCAAAACAACACGATTGTTTCCTTTCGGAAAATTACGAATAAAATCCAATGTAATTTTTGGATAATTAAACCCATGTATCGGAGAAATTATGCATACCAAAGCATCATCAATTGGAGGTATATTTTTATCACATTTTGCAATGTCAACTATTTCGCAATTTATTCTGTTTTTGATTGCAAATTCAGAAAACTACAAAGCAATGCGTTTTGCATTACCTGTTCCTGAAAAATAAAATAGAATAACTTTCTGAATAGTATTCATCGCCTGTTGTTAATTTCTCTATATTCTACATTCTACCTAACGGCGGTCTCAAAAAACCTCCATTAAGTTGATTTTTTGTTCAAAAGTAATGCGTTTTAGGGACGTTTCAAAATTTACTGGTATATTTTTGATGGCAATCTTGGAAGTTCTGTACTATCTCGGCTTGAAAAAATATCACCACCTAACATCCTAACCCAAAAATGCTTTGATGATTGACTCCCATTTTACACGTTTTGTTGTAAAACTACTTCAGAAAAAGACACTTTTTTAGCGTACACATTTTTTTGATATATTTTTGATATTATTGAGTAGAATTGTATCTAATAAATGATATTTTTTGTTACATTTGCGTTTCAAAAAAAAATAACATAAAGTATGAACAAATCTATCTGGCTATTGGCATTCGCTGTTTTACCAACTTGGCTATTTGCCCAACAAACACTTAATGAAAAACTTATTTTACAACTAGTTAACGAAATTCGTACCGAAGGATGCTATTGTGGCAACGAAGAAGTAAAACCTGTAAACGAAGTACTTTGGAACGATAAATTAGCAAGCATAGCCACCCAACATAGCCACGATTTAT
>JAAYPI010000051.1 GCA_012519885.1 Bacteroidales bacterium | reverse complement strand
TATACCACTCTCTTGGCATATCATTCTCATTCAATACAATCTTTTTTGTTGTTTTCATACAAACATATGTTTATTAGTAAATTATTAATTCAAATCTCTTTAAATAGGAAAAGGTGACAAAATGTAGAATCACCATCGAAAAGCTATCTTCTCATAAAATAGCTTGAAATAAACTAGTATAAAACAATAATGAAGTATCATATAATTTTTTAAATAACAGAAAAAAAAGAACCATAGGTGGATTTCCTACGGTTCTTATCTATTTTGTACAACACGCGACGAAGCATCCACCTTATTTATAAGTCAGATTGCCACCACCAATTGTTGCTGAATCTTTTTTTCATATTATATTTTTTGCAAAGTAAAAGAATATTATTGAATTAGCAAAAAAATGTACTACATTTTTTTGCTATGCTCTATATCATATCCCCATTTAAGCAATACACTTCCCCAAGAAAAACCAGCCCCAAATGCCGCTAACACCAAAATATCTCCCTTTCTTAAACGAGACTCGTAATCCCACAAACATAACGGAATTGATGCTGCTGACGTATTCCCATAATGTTCAATATTAATCAAGGTTTTTTCTCTTGGTAAACTCATTCGTTTGGCTACTGCTTCAATAATACGTATATTTGCTTGGTGTGGAACTAACCAAGCTATATCATCAGAAGTAAGTGCATTCTTTATCATAATCTCTTCTGCTACACCTGCCATATCCGACACTGCTCTTTTAAATACAGCTTGCCCTTCTTGATAAATATAATGCTCCTTATTAGTTACCGTCTCTATACTAGCAGGATGTAAAGATCCTCCAGCTTTTAAATGTAGGTTCTCCTTCCCTAAACCATCTATACGCAAAATAGAATCGACTACTCCAACATCTTCAGTAGTTGGCTCTATAAGTACAGCTGCTGCTCCATCTCCAAACAAAGGACACGTATTCCTATCTTCATAATTTGTGATAGCGGTCATCTTTTCAGAACAAACCAATATTATCTTTTTATACTTACCAGATTCTATCATAGTGGCACAAGTATCCAAGCCAAAAATAAAACCTGAACAAGCAGCCGCCAAATCATACCCATAAGCAGAAGTAATGCCCAATGCTCCACAAATTAATGATGCATTAGATGGGAAAACAAAAGATGGGGTAGTTGTACAACAGATTAACAAATCAACATCTTTTGTGTCCAAACTAGTCTTGTCTATTAAATCTTGAACGGCTTTAATCCCCATATAAGCAGAACCTCTACGTTCTCCTAATACATGGCGAGTCTTAATTCCAATACGAGACATTATCCACTCATCGGAGGTATCAACCATCCTACTTAATTCCTCGTTATCTAATATAGCCTCAGGAACATAACCCCCAATTCCATTGATAACGGCTTTTATTTTTTTTTTCATAATATTCTGTGCTAAAAACAAAAACTGCCCTAAGTATTTCGTCAGGGCTTATTTAGTTGTATTACAAAGAAAGCATAATCAAACGTTATGCATTAACAGTTTTTTCTATCGCTAATTTGCCTCTATAATATCCACACTCTCCACAAATAGTGTGATAAATATGCATTGCACCACAATTAGAGCATACTGCCATTGTAGCTGGAACCGCTTTATCATGCGTTCTTCTCTTCGCCGTTCTTGTTTTCGACTGTTTTCTTTTTGGATGTGCCATCTCTTTTTATATAAATTAATTACTACTTATTATTTTATGTTTTTTAATGCTTCCCATCGCGGGTCTATTTTTTCATTTACTACAGTTATATCTGTACTATACTTTTGTAAATTCTTTTCCATCTCCTTATTGCATCCACCATCTTGATGTATTCGCTGAAGTGGCAATATTAATACCAAAGACTCATACAAGTACCATGCTATATTGAACACACCTTCTTTCTCTGGCACTATCACCAACTCTTCATCAACTTCTGTATACGTTTCTCCAAACTTAACCACCAACACTGAATCTTCATCTATTTGTATTTCCATTACATCCAGACATCTATCACACAAAACAGATACAAATCCGTTTAGCTTAATAGATAATTCAAACGAATAGTTCAGCTTTTTTACATCAATTGACGCCTTAACATTACCTCCTCTAATAATCCCATCTTCTGCAACAAAAGCAGAAAAAAAAGACTCTTCTAACTCATAATCATACGTCGTATTGTATGATACAATACTTTTGAGAGGAATAATATAATGACTCAAATCTGACACTGTACTAGTTTTGATAAAAGTGTGGCAAAGTTACAAAATTTTACGATACTAAAACACAAATTACGTCTAAAATATGTTTTTTTTCTCTTTTTATTTGTAAATAGCTTATTATCAAAATTAAACAAAAGTCTAATTGCATCTTCCATAATCCATCCTTATTGGACATAAAAGATAATTCTAAAGGTGGTTCCTTTGTCTATTTCTGTATGTTGAACAAATATTTTACCTTGATGATATTCCTCTATAATCCTTTTTGCTAAAGACAAACCCAACCCCCATCCTCTTTTTTTAGTTGTAAAACCAGGATTAAAGATTTTACGACTATTATGTTTTGATATCCCCTTGCCATTATCTATTACATCTATTCTAATTTCTTTACCTTTTTGCGACAATTGAATTTTAATGATGCCATCACCACTCATAGCATCTGCGGCATTCTTGCACAAATTTTCAATCACCCACTCAAATAATGATACATTCAATTCACAATAGAGTACTTCATTCTCTTGTATAGAAAGAGTGATTTTTTTGGAGATGCGTGTTCGTAAATAATCTACAGCATTGTGTATAACTTGATTTAAGTTCACTATTTCCAAATCTGTTTTGGAGCCTATTTGCGAGAAACGTTCTGCAATGGTACGTAATCTATTTACATCCTTTTCCATTTCACCAAACATCGAATCTTCAATGTATTTCGACTTAAAAATTTCTGTCCATGCCATTAAAGAGGATATTGGAGTCCCTAGTTGATGTGCCGTTTCTTTAGACAATCCCACCCATACTTCATTTTGTTCTGCTTTTTTGGTGCTTAAAAGAGCCCATATAACAAATACTAAAAATATAAATACTGCTATTAATTGAACAAAAGGAAAATACGACAATTGAATAAGCAACAGTGAATTCCCATAGTACAAATATTGTCGTTCTGTATCACTAAATACAATTTCGATAGGCGTATTGCTTTTTTTATATTCTTCAACTAATTGCTGTAATTTTCTAGATTCCTGCAAACGCTCTGGAATATTTTTATACGAAATAACACTGTCCTCTTGTGTAACAAGTATAACTGGGATAGTAGTATTTGCCTCTATTACTTGTTGTACAAATGAAATATCACAATACTCATCCATATTAATCAACTCTTTCGTAGCATTTGCCCATATTTGCATTTTAGACTTTTCTTCATCTGAAAGCTTTTGCACCAAACTGTTAGTTACAACAAACGAGCTTATTGCAATCAATATCGCAAGACTTGAAAAAAGCAGTTTAAAGCGTTGCCTTACTTCGTAAATGGAAGTCATAAGAATGTATATTTTGTGTACGTTAATGTAAACAACCAATACATATAACGTATATTATATAAAAAAAGTATATCCGTTTATCTGTATTTCGCATCTTCAGTCATATCCTGTAAAATACTCAAATAACTCTGGTATCGAGATTGACTTATACGAAATTCTCCTACAGCTTTTATAACAGCACAATCTGGCTCTTGTTGGTGTAAACAATTATTATATTTGCATTGATGCGAGTATTCAAAAATATCTCTAAAATAATGTGCTACCTCGTGCTTTTTTATATCTACAATACCAAAGCCCTTAATACCCGGCGTATCAATAATGTAACCTCCTGACAATGTATACATATGGGAATTAGTTGTTGTATGCATTCCCTTATTATGCATTTCTGAGATAAGCCCAATTTTAACATCTAATGTAGGGTCAATTTGGTGTATCAAACTTGATTTACCAACACCCGAATTACCAGAAAAAAGAGAAATATTTCCTCTTAAACACTCTTTCAACTCTTCGATACCCTGCATACTTACTACTGAAGTTTCTATACAACGATACCCAATATGTTGATACAACTGTTTTAAAGCATCCAAATAATTACGCTCATTTTCTATATACAAATCAACCTTATTAAACACAATTATCACAGGCACATGGTACGCATCGGCACTCACCAAAAATCTATCAATAAAACCTGTAGAAGTTTCTGGATAATTTACCGTAACCACTAATATAGCTTGGTCAATATTTGCCCCAATAATATGCGAATGTTTCGACAAATTTGATGACTTTCGCACAATATAATTCTTTCGATCGCATATATCATAAATAAATGAATGACCATTTGTTTGTAAATCAACTAGCACATTATCCCCAATGGCTATAGGATTAGTACTTCTAATTCCCTTCAGCCTAAAATTCCCCTTTATTCTACACTCAACAGATACTCCTGTTTGTAGCTGAACAAGATAAATATTTCCATTATTTTGAATTACAAGACCTTGCATTCTTCTATTTTAAAAAGCTTCTGTAGCTGTAATATAAAATTCCACATTCCCATAATTAGTTCTGGCGATGTCTGCCCGTAAATGTACCCGTGCATCGTTTAACCTAAATCGTAACCCTCCACCATACGCCATTTTTAATCGAAAAGAAGGATTATCAGTTGACACAACATCCCCAACAGAATAAAAAAGGGTTGCCTTTAATCTATTCCATATCGGTATTCTATACTCTGTTTGTAATTGAACAAACATATCATCTATGTATTTTCTCTCTCTAAATCCCCGTAAATTGTCAGATCCTCCAACAGTTGGCAACAATTGAAATGGGATATTCCCTCCCAAACGTGCATCCACATACAATTGGCAAGCTATCAATTGACCAAACCATGTTGGTAAAAAACACCTAAAATCACCATTAAATGAAGCTACATCAAAAGTACTACCTAAAATCGAAAAGTAGTTCAATACACTTGTCTTTATAAATACACTTGTTTTCTGGGGATAAAATACATTATCTCGCGTATCGTATGTAGAAAAAACCCCTAAACCTGTCATCCAATAGGGATTCCATCCAGCACTACCATAACGTGCGAATATAGCTTCTTTATGATTTTCAAAACTCTCACCCACAGTTATCTTTTCTCCTCTGAGTGATACATATGGACCAATTTGCCAATTATCATTTATAAAATAGCCAGATTGAAGCATCAACTGAAAGCTCTTAGATATATAACTTTCATTATATATTGAATTACTATTACCTATACCATAATAATACGTGGGATAATAGCGTAAATTTACATTCCCGTTAAAAAACCAATTGCCATCGCCTCCATAAAAACGAGGATTAGCATTTATAATAAATTGATTTCTAAATGTGTATATCACACTGCCAGATATACTACTAATTTTACGCAAGTTTGTACTAGGAAAATAATATCCACCAACGATACCCAATGCAACACTCGTTTCTTGCTGATAATAACCCATAGGAATAGTAAACCAACTTTCTTTAATAAGCGGACAAGAGGGCATAACAGTAGCTGTATCACTATGCAATGAATCTTTTGCAGCAACTATCTCAGATACTTCTGAAATAGCATAACCATTGGTAAGCATCACATAAAAAAAAATAATTACATAAATAACAAACTTCATTAAAGACCTTCTTTAGGTGTTGATTTACGTTATTCTGGTATAAAAAACCATTCCTCGTTGTTACAAAGAATGGTAAAATACTCATTTATTTTAAATATTCCTTATTTCCGCAACACTATAATTTAATGTTTTTTATAAACACCTGAGCAACAAAAAGTTGCTCAGGATTTTGCCATGTCAGAAATTTCACTTATCTTAGTGTTGCAAAATAAAACAAACAAAATT
>JAAYPI010000050.1 GCA_012519885.1 Bacteroidales bacterium | reverse complement strand
TTTATTGTTTCGTTTAATTTATCTATTGCTAGTTCTAATTTATTCATAATTTGTTCAAGCCTTGATGTGTCCCTTTTCATCCCTACAATTTCTTTTTCTATAAATTTAATCCTGTCACTATGGTTATTTAACCTAGTTTCGTTTCGACCTATCCTCTCAGCTACTGCACTCATTCTTTCATTGCAGGTTTTTTCATCCATAAGCCACCTCCAAATTACATAAACAATCGACCCTTGTGGGTGTTATGGTTACTTCTATTTACTTCGTATAATTATCCTACAACGAATTATAAAACTTAACATTTTCTTGTAAGTTCAAGGCTAACCAGTTTATGAAAGCTTCTGTTCCTAATGTTAGTGCTAAACTACTGTATCTTTCGGGTTCACTTTCTAACATAACCTGTACACAGGTTTCAAACGTTCCTCCTTGAATACCATAAGCGACAGAGGCATGTCTTCCTTCAGAACCTAGAGGTGCCCCCATATTCGCCCAACCTAGATAACTCGTTTCATCTTGTGGAAAAATAGTATGGTCTTTTTTAAACTTCCTACTCATTTTTGAAATGAAATATTTCCCTATGTCTAGCTGAAGCTTTGTCGCCGCTGCATTCCATATAAAGAAATGAGGATGAACATCGCTAAAGAAATTGTGATAAGAACCGAAATAAATCGCATCAGTATTTTCTTGCAAAACTTGATCAACACATTGAGTTTCTAATTCTGACAAAGGCTCCGTTCCTCCATAATTATCTGCCATTGGGTCATCTATCTTAACCCAACCACTTGGAAAGTTCCTCGCTATATTCACGTTATTTGGGTTAAATTTCGTATTATTTGTAAAACCATACACATTTACAATGGGTATAACGATATAATGCACATCCCAACGAAGAACTTCCAGAGTTTCATCGCTTGACCAGTTTTTGCAAATCTGATTCATACTTTCATAAAGATTATAAACTCCTGCCCGTTCGTTTCCATGCACCCCTGCACATAAAATCATTTTAGGAACTGCTATAGCTGTACTACTCCTCTCAAAATCTGATGGTTTGAAATCATACCTATATATGTTACTACCTAGGCTGTCCTGTCCACAAATTGTTTTAGTAATATAATTAGGATATGCTGCGACCAACGCGTCATATAAAGCAAAAATATCATCGGATGTAAAAGTCGTTAAATCTTTTGCTGGAATTATTGGAGCAGTATAAGAACCAGGATTAAGGTTTCCGACAACAAACCTATCATCAGAAGTCGAATTTTCATTGTTTTGTTCTTTTTCGCCAATCAGCTTTATACCATCAATCTCTAAGTTATAAGGTTCATATTCCAACAACGTACTGCCTTCATTACATTGCGCTACATCTAATCTTGATGTTTCGTATGCGAACTTAACAAAAGCAGTACTTTCAGTAGTATCAAAAGTACGAAATAGCACCTCCGAACCACCTGTAAGGTATTCCGATTTAACAGGACTCCCGTCCTTGTCATATAAGACATATCTACAATAAGGTGTTGAGCTATATGTCGTACTCGGCTTTACTCTGATAAAATCACGGGATGAACTATATATGTCATTATCAACATACTCTCCAGTAGTCGCACTTAGTGCTTTTCCTTCTAAAACATTAAATTTGTTAAATATATTAGTAGAAGATTCACGAATGAATGTTGTATCTTCTTTACCAATACTTATATCATAAATGTTTTTACCAGAAACTTTTAGTTTATCAATACCTATTTCATATTCGTCATAAGGCAATAACACGTCCCCTTTATTAACTTGAGCAACGTTTAATGTAGAGTTTTCCTTTACAACCACTCTTATATAGCCAGTATTTTCTGGGGTCATTAATGTAGTTTCAACTGAACCTGAAATTAATTTAGTGCCTATAAACTCATAGCTTTCAGTGTAATAAGCAACTCTTTGCACGCGATTATAAGTGTAACTTTGAGAGGGTTCAGCCGAAATATACATGGATAAACAATGAGTATCATTTGGTATCAGGTGCCCTAGTGTAGGGTCGATGGTAGTCTGAGATAACACATTATTTTTATCAAATAAATTGTCGGACAAGATTTTTACGAAGTCCGTTTTTCCCACTGAAACCGAACTTTTTCTTGGTATAGATAATAAATTAAAAGAAGTTCCTTCCCCGCCTTCCACCGCAGCTAAAAATTCTGGAGAGACATCATTTAAATAGATTGGAACGGATTTATCCCGTTTCGTACTGTCCACGTACAATTTGTCAGCCTTGGTCTCCACTTCGTTTTGGATGTGTTGTAATTCTGCCTTAGTCGCAGTTTCTGCCTTATGTGCAATAAAGTCATCAATAATCGCATTATGGTCATAAGCTGTGAAGAATCTAGCTACTTCGGTTCCCGCTTGCCATGCTCTTGGTGTTCCCTCAATACCCCTTGTTACATTTTGTAATACTCCATTGCTCTTGTTTTCATATTTAATAGTCTCTAAATGTTCCCCATACCCTATAGTACAAATGTTAGGAGCATC
>JAAYPI010000049.1 GCA_012519885.1 Bacteroidales bacterium | reverse complement strand
TGGGTTTACCCTTAGATTTAATGTGGTTGTTTTTTCCACTATACTCGCCTCCTTTTATTATATTGTAACGCATCTGTCATTACTTTTCAATCTAAATCTAATAATACCCGATTATTAAACCTTATATATTACATTATGCTACAATTTAATTCTCCGAATTCAAGGTAATTAAAGTGTGGTGCCATATAATTTTGCAATACATAGCAAATAACTTCAAATCATCTATTGACTCTCACATTATGGTATACTTTATACTGTAAATGAGCTCAAAAATACATATATGTGCGAGGTAAAACGAATGTTGAAAATAGGTGATTTCTCAAAATTATCGAGGGTTAGCATACGGATGCTGCGATACTACGATAAGATTGGGCTACTGGTACCTAAAAGCATCGATAACTTTACAAACTATCGCTACTACAGCGAGGACCAGCTACCAGTCGCGGAAAGGATTACAGCCCTAAGGGATATGGGGTTCAGCCTTGCAACTGTTTCAGAGATACTGAAAAATTATGATGATCCGCGGGCGCTCGCAGGGTTTTTATCGGTTAAGCAAGCTGAAATTCAAGCAGAAGTCAAAAAAGCAGACCACCGTTTGCTGCTCCTTGAAACAACCATAAAAAGGTTGAGAAAGGATGATACTGCTATGAGTTATAATGTTACATTGAAAACCTTGCCCGAACGGTATGTGGCAAGCGTAAGAAAAGTAATCCCTGCCTATGATCAGGAATGTATCCTGTGGAAAATCCTGATGTCCGAAACGGCACACATGAATTTACAGCCGGCTGATAATTGTTATAGCCTTGCTATTTTCCATGATAAGGAGTATAAAGAAAACGACGTGGACATAGAAATACAGGGAACAGTGAGGGGAACCTATCAAAATACAGAAAATGTTGTGTTTAAAACCGTTCCTACCATCGAAATTGCATCAGCTACTTACAAAGGCAATTATGAACAGCTTACAGCAGTAAACCACACGGTCGCAAATTGGATAAACGACAATGGCTATGAATTTAATGGGTCGATGTTTTGCATTTACCATGTCAGCCCTGCACAAACCCAAAATCCCGAAGAATTAGTAACAGAAGTGTGTTATCCGGTGAAAAAGAAATAGTGAATCCCATAATAATACCGTCTGCCAAATTGCAGGCGGTTTTTTGCCGCCTGAAGGCACACCTTAGTAATTGCTTTTATTTTAAAATTATATGTAATATATGCTTAATACCATGACTATATGTATACATTAGAAATGATGGAAACCGGGGTAATTATAATGTAATTACTTTTGGGTTGCGGGATTATAGCTTCTTCTGGTCGTCACAGACCTTTAAAAAACCATCAAAGCCTCCTAAAAACCAACCTAGAAAGCCGCCTAATGCAGTTAGAGCAACCTGTACCCCGTTCCATATATCCTTCATAAAATTTCCTCCTTAAATTTAATTTTTGATATAAAAATCCACCCGACATGATGTTAGGTGGATCTTATATTTTATATCTGCATAAGTATCTATATTTTGTTTACAGAAAACTGTTATTCTTCTAGTTGAAATAATTCCTCCACAGCGGTATTTAATAATCTTGCAAGTTTCATGGCTAATTCTAAGGAGGGATTGTATTTATCATTTTCGACCGCAATAATAGTTTGTCTGGTTACATTCAATTGATTTGCTACATCTTCTTGACGTA
>JAAYPI010000191.1 GCA_012519885.1 Bacteroidales bacterium | reverse complement strand
CCATATTTTCTATCTTCTCTTTTATTATTTATTATCATTGAATAAATGACATTTTATAAGATGTGTTTTATCCGCATTTGTCCACTTTATTTCCGGTTCTTTTGTTTTGCATATATCCATACACTTTCTACAGCGGACATGAAAAAAGCAGCCTGTTGGTAAATCGGTCGGATCGGGCATCAAACCTTCAACCGGATTAAGCCTTTTTGTTTTCTTTGACAAATCGGGAATAGCACCAAATAGCCCCTCAGTGTAGGGGTGGTGATATTTTGATTCAAATATATCTTCAATCATGCCCTGCTCTATAATCTGTCCGGCATACATTATTGCTACCTTATCACATATTCCAGCAACAACTCCCAGATCATGTGTTATCAAAAGCATGGAGGTATCCAACTTTTCCTTTAATTCTTTCATTAATTTTAGAATTTGTGCTTGTATAGTAACATCTAAAGCAGTAGTAGGCTCATCAGCTAAAAGCAATTTTGGTTCACAAGCAAGAGCGATAGCTATTACCACTCTTTGCTTCATTCCCCCGGAAAATTGATGTGGGTATTCATGTTTTCTGGAAGGAGGAAGTCCCACCATCTCTAATATTTCATCGACTCTTTTTGAAAGTTCCGCCTTCTTCATATCTCTTTTATGTAGTGCTAACACCTCTGCGATTTGATAATCAACAGTTAGGGTAGGATTTAGGCTGGTCATAGGATCTTGAAATATCATAGAAATCACATTTCCCCTTAGAAGTCTCATATCATATTTTGTAGCTTTGGTTATATTTATATTTTCTAATCCTATCTTTCCACTCTTTATTATTCCTGTTTTATCTGGCAGCAACCTCATTATACTGAGTGCAGTAGTAGTCTTTCCTGCACCGGTTTCACCTACTAAGCCAAGTGTTTCTCCCTTATTAATCACTAAATTTAAATTATTAACCGCATGAACAACTGCTTCATCTGTTTCATAAACAACATTTAGGTCTTTAATTTCAAGTAACCTTTCAACCATATATTTTACTCCAAAGACAATATATATTGGATTTTTAATCTTTTAAACGAGGGTCGAGCGCGTCTCTCAATCCATCTCCGATTAGGTTTAGCCCCATTACTGATAAAATTATTGCCAGTCCTGGTATTATCACCAGGTATGGATAATTCCTCATTTGAGAGCGGGCATCTGCTAGCATTGAACCCCATTCCGGCATTGGTGGCTTAATCCCTAAACCGAGAAAACTCAAACTGGAAATCAATATAATTGCACTTGCTATGCTCAATGTAGACTGTACTAAGAGAGGACCAATGGCATTGGGTATAATATGTTTAAAAATTATTCTTCTGTCCCTTGTCCCGCATGCCACAGCAGCTTCTATAAATTCTTGATTCTTTATTGATAGGACTGATGACCTTATAATTCTGGAAAATTGTGCTATATAAGATACGCTAAGTGCTATAATCAGGTTGGTAAGCCCTGCTCCGAGAGCTGCCACAATTGAAATTGCCAGGAGCATAGAGGGAAGAGCCATTAATATGTCCATTAGCCTCATAAGTATATTATCCACCCTGCCTCCATAATAGCCTGCTACGGAACCAATTATGGCTCCTATGATGGAAGATGTTGAAATCCCGACAAT
>JAAYPI010000048.1 GCA_012519885.1 Bacteroidales bacterium | reverse complement strand
CGTGGTGTCGGGACGGTTCATGAAGAAATGGAGCAATTTTAAGATAATACGTTGACATAGATTCGTAACCACGTTTTTGTAAACGTTCTACAGTAATGGTAGTTAGTAATATGGGGCTACAAGCTACAGGCTACTGCCTCTATCTCCCTACCCCTCGTTTTCACAACGAGGGGTTTATAGTTTGTCGTTTGTAACGACAATAAAACACTAGAACAACCCCGTCAGGTCGGATTTCCAAATCCGACCTTTAAGACCTTGAACATTCTATCAGGATTTTCAATCTGCTTAACAGAGATTTTTTTAAGCCAACCAAAAACAAACAACCAGAGCCTCTCACACGATATCGAAAAAAATCTTGTTTTCTTTTATTATATATTTGATAGTGTGTAGCTACAATTCACTAACAAGAATGCATCTTAATGATTAGGGGATTGGAGAAAATCTATCTTTCACAAGCTGAAAAATGTAGTCGGTTGTTTTTTCCAATCCAAATACCGAAGAATTTACACACAAATCATATGATTTTGCTCTGCCCCATTCTTTGCTCGTAAAATAATTGTAAAAAGAAGCACGCTTTTTATCGGCTTTTTCAATAAGGATACGTGCTTCATCTTCACTTATCGTATGCGATTCGGCAACACGTTGTATACGATCACTCATGTTAGCTGTAACAAAAATATTCAAACAACGCGGATGTTCTCTCAACACATAATCAGCTCCACGTCCTACTATTACGGCAGATTCATGTTCAGCAATCTCACGAATAACATCACTTTGGATTTGAAAACAAGATTCACTACTAAAATAAAATTGTTGAAAAAAATCGCCCAAAAGCCCTCCTGTCTGAATAGGACTAAAATGCTCATCAACTTGCTCCATAAAAGAGCTAGACAGACCGCTTTCTTTGGAGGCTCTTAGAATTAATTCTTTGTCGTAAAACGCACTATTCAGTTTTTTCGCCAATTGAGCTCCTATAATGCGACCTCCACTTCCTAATTCTCTACCAATGGTAATAATAAAATTGTTGTTCATAGAAAAATCCTCCTAATAACGTTGAATTAAATCCCTACTTCATCACACGACTTAGTCTGTTTACTCCTTTTAAATTGTTTAAGTTGTTTACTAAGCAACCATCCTGCAACCAAACTTGAGGCTAGATCAGCTGTAGGCAAACTAAACCAAACACCTTTCACGCCCCATATGGAAGGGAAAATAAGCAAACAAGGCAACAAAAATATCATCTGCCTAGTAAGTGAAAGAAAAATGGCTTTTTTTGCCTGACCAATACTTTGAAAAAAATTGCCCGTTACCATCTGAAATCCAATAATTGGAAAAAAAATCATCACAATACGCAAGCCTTTTACTGCATGTTCGGTAAGTTGCACATCGGTGGTAAATACAGATGCAACAGAAAATGGGAAAAATTGCCCTATAATAAATCCAAAAATCATAATGCCTGTGGCATACAAAATAGTTGTACGCAGCACTTTATCTACACGATCATAATGCTGGGCACCAAAATTATACCCTGCAATGGGTTGCATTCCCTGATTAAGTCCCAATACTACCATGGCAAAAAGGAAAACAACACGGTTAACAATTCCATAAGCACCTACTGCCAAATCCCCACCATGACGGCTTAATGCCTGATTGATAACGATAATAATAACAGATGACGCTGCATTCATAAAAAAAGGAGATAATCCAATTGCAAACGAATCGAGAACTATCTTTTTTTCTAATCGAAAAACTCCTTTCTTCAAATGAATAAAATTCTTTTTATTACTAAAAATTGTTATCTGCCATATCAACATCAAGAGTTGTGACAGTACAGTAGCCCAAGCACTCCCTTTAATACCCCATCCAAAAACATAAATAAATAATGGGGTAAGTCCCAAATTAAGAATAACCGAACATATCGTTGCATACATTGCCTTCTGAGGATGACCCGATGAACGCAACAAGGCATTAAGACCCATATACATATGTGTTACTACATTTCCGTAAAGAATTACCTGAAGATAATCATACGCATAAGGCAGTGTTGCTTCGCTAGCACCAAAAAAATACAAAATAGGTTTCAGAAAAACAAGCATGATGCCTGTAAATGCCAACCCCATAATAATATTCAGCACAAATACGTTCCCTAGTACTTTATTCGCAGTGTCATAGTCTTTTTGACCTAATCGCATCGACATAAGAGCAGAAGCTCCCGCTCCAACGAGCGAACCAAATGCCGCAGCTAAGTTCATAACCGGAAAAGTAAGAGCTAAACCTGATATAGCAAGAGCTCCAACTCCATGCCCAATAAAAACACTATCCGTGATATTGTATAGAGAAGAAGCTGTCATCGCTACAATAGCAGGAATAGCATATTGTGCCAACAGCTTACCAATACTTTCTGTACCAAGACTTAGTGGAGAATGTTTCTGAATCATTGTTGTTTTTTTTTGGAAGAACTACAAAGTTCGTGAAAAGTTTACAAATACTACTGATTTTTTATACTTTTTTCGGAGAATATTCAACGTAACGATATCTCCTTTTCTATTTTCAAAATGAATGGGCAAACATACCATACTAGTCAACGAAAAAAATCGTACACACAACCAACCATACTGTATATTCTTCAAAAATACCATTTTTTAGTACTATTATACCATATAGTTATTCTCTTTTTCAATACTTTTGTACATAGATAACAACGATTTTATACTTACAGACATTGTGGGGATAGGGTTAAACAAACATACACACTATGAAACTAAATAAACTAAAAAGGAGTTTAGACTTAAAAGATGCCGTAGCTGTTGGCTTAGGAGCGATTATTGGAGCAGGTATATTTGTTGTTACAGGAGTTGCTGCTGGTGTATCTGGACCTTCTTTTATCATAGGCTTATTGATAGCAGGTACAATAGCCACTTTTAATGGGCTCAGTTCATCACAATTGGCTGCCGTTTATCCTCAATCTGGAGGTACGTACGAATATGGGTATCGCTTGCTAACCCCTTCGTTAGGCTTTTCTGCAGGATGGATGTTTGTATTAAGCAAACTATCAGCAGGAGGCATTGTGGCTATAGGTTTAGGAAGCTATTTCCATCAACTTATACCCTATTTCTCTCCCATCGAATATTCTATTGCAGCCATTGTATTGCTTACGTTTGCCAATTTGTGGGGCATACAAAAAGTAGGAACGATAAATATTGCTATTGTACTCATCACCTTATTATCACTACTATATTTTGTAGTTGGTGGTATTCCAAGTGTTGATAAAACAAATTTCATTCCTTTTGCTCCATTTGGATGGAAAGGAATAGCCGAATCTGCAGCTATCTTATTTTTTGCTTTCACAGGATATGCACGTATAGCCACATTAGCCGAAGAAGTTCGCAACCCACGAAAAACAATCCCCAAAGCGGTGATTATAACTATAGCCGTGGCAATACTACTATATGTTGGCGTATCTATAGTGGCTACGGGAGTATTAGGAGCCCCATCTATGGCAAGTACGAATTCTCCACTACAACTAGCAGCAGACAGAATACAAGCTCCAGGTATGTCTGTTGTTATCACCTTAGGAGCCTCAACAGCTATGTTGGGCGTACTACTAAGCCAGATAGTAGGTATTAGCCGCATGCTTTTGGCAATGGGTCGCCGCAATGATTTGCCTCATTTTTTTGAATCGATTCACAAAAAAACAGCAGTTCCTCATATAGCCATTTTATTCACTTCGGCAATTATTTTGTTAATCACTCTATTCGGTTCTTTCCCATTTGTTGTACGTACAGCCACTTTCACCATTCTATTGTATTACACCATAGCTAATGCAGCTGCTATTCGTCAACCTCGCATTGAACAGATATATGGCTCTATAATACCTTGGTTAGGACTGATAGGGTGTATCGTAATGGCTTTTTCTCTCCCATGTATGGTTATTGTTTCTGGCTTTGGATTATTGCTTATTGGTGTTATTGCAAGATATATATACCAATATAGTAGCAAGATAAAAAATGGGGAATAGATTCTATTCATATAATCGAAAGCAATTCATCTTCAATATAAAAGCAAAATACACCGTTTTAAGACAAATTAACTCTAATAAATATCATTTCTAGAAAATTTGTCGCGTTTTTCAGTTTTTTATTGATATTATTTGTATTTTTGCATCCGAAAAAAAGAAAGCAGCAATAACTCTATAATTACCCTTTAGTATACACTGTTTTTCTTTTAAAAAAGAATAAAAATTCCCCCTAATTTAATAACAAGCTTTTATGTCAAAAGCCACAAAAATCATAGCCACTATGAGCGACAAGCGTTGCGATGTAGATTTTCTACGCCAATTATACAACGAAGGAATGAATGTTGTGCGGTTAAACTCAGCACACCTCGACTTGGAGGGATTTTTACGCATCATAAACAATACCAGAGAAGTTAGCAACCAAATTGCCATACTGATGGACACCAAGGGTCCAGAAATACGAACAACGATTGTACAAGGCAATGGCATTGATATAAAAACAGGGGATAAAATCAAAATTTCAGGCAATCCAGATAAAATATCTACCCACGAGCATATTTATGTTAACTATCCGTTTTTTGTTCGTGACTTGAATGTAAACGACGATATTTTGTTCGACGATGGTGAAATTGACCTAAAAGTAATTGAAAAAACAACCGATTACCTACTATGCGAAGCCCAAAACGATGGTATGCTAGGTATCCGTAAAAGCGTAAACGTACCCGGTGTACGCATCAATTTACCCTCATTAACCGAACGGGACAAACAAAACATCTTAATAGCAATTGAAAATGATATCGATTTTATTGCCCACTCTTTTGTACGCAATGCACAAGATATAAAAGACATTCAAGCTATACTCGACCAACACAACAGTCCAATAAAAATTATCTCAAAAATCGAAAACCAAGAGGGGGTTGATAATATCAACGAAATATTGGAACAAACGTATGGGGTAATGATTGCTCGTGGTGATTTAGGCATTGAAGTAGCTCAAGAAAAAATACCCGGAATTCAACGCCGCTTAATACGCAAATGTGTACAAGCCAAAAAACCAGTGATTGTAGCTACGCAAATGCTACACACCATGATACACAATCCTCGCCCAACACGTGCCGAAGTAACTGATATTGCCAACGCTATCTACTACCGCACGGATGCGTTAATGCTGAGTGGCGAAACAGCTTATGGCAAATACCCGGTAGAGGCGGTACGCACCATGGCAACAATAGCCAAAGAAGCCGAAAAAACTAAAATGGCGGAAAATGATATTCCTATTGAAATAAGCACCAACGACACCACATCTTTCCTATGCAATGCTGCTGTTTCAGCATGCTCTAACTTAGGGTCAAAAGCCATTTTTACTGACACCTACAGCGGACTTACAGCTCGCTATTTGGCGGCGTATCGTGGTCAAAACCCAATTTTTGCTATCTGCTATCACGAACGATCTACCCGATTATTGGCTCTTTCCTATGGAGTTTTTCCATTTTTTCAAGATAGTGGTAACGACAACACGCAACAATACATGATCAAAGGTTTACAGTTTCTACTTAACGAAAAATGGATTAACATCAACGATACTGTATGTTATTTAAGTGGGAGCTTGGGTATCGGTTTTGGCACTACCTTCCTCGAAATAAATACTGTAAAGAAAATATTTGAATCACGAGAAAAATACATCTTACCAAACTTCTAAAATCACTACTTTACAAACAAAACTAGATAGACGTTTTAGAGGATAAAAGAGAATCTTTTTTGCTACAAACAAACTAGATAAACTATAATACAAAGGTATGCATATTCCGCGTAGGATATATCTCCATTACTGACTAGTGGTTCGTTTACCTACAATTTTCTGATTGCAAGCGGACGATTTCTAAAAAAAACGCCTATCTTTGTATGAGTTAATTGCCTACATAATATACTTATTCCTTTGCCAATGAAACAGATACATTTTACTCCACAGATGAAATTAGCTAACCTTATTTTGCATAATTTCAAACTGTTGCCCGTAATTACCCGATTTGGTATTCCTCTCGGGTTTGGCGAAAAAACCGTAGCTGAAGTGTGTAGCCACTATGCTGTTCCAACAGATTTTTTTCTACTCGTATGCACTATTTATACGCAAGACAATTATATGCCTACACCTAGCGAAATACAAACAATTGACATACACACTTTGCTCTCGTATCTATCCAATTCGCACCAATACTATCTAACTGAACGCATTGTAGAAATAGAACAATCTATACATGCAATGAACCAATCCTGCTCCAATAAGCATTATAGTATTATCGAAACTTTTTTTGATGGATACAAAAAAGAAGTAATCAAACACCTCGAATACGAGGATAGTAGCGTTTTTCCTTATGTGTATAAACTGATTGCAGGAGAAAAAACACCAGGTTTTGGTATCCAACAATTTGAAAAAAACCACACCAATATTGAAGAGAAACTAGGGGACTTAAAAAACATTATCATTAAATATGTACCCAACGATTGCCCTTCCCGTGAACGCAATAAATTACTATACGATATTTTCTTATTCGAAGAAGACCTCAACCGACATACATTGATAGAAGATAAAGTGTTAATCCCATATGTTGAAAGCATAGAAAAAAGTCAAAACTAAGTGAGTAGTTACTACATGCCATTATGATAACACAAACAAACCAACGCATTATCATTATCGAACCTTCTACTATTGTGTTTGCTGGATTGCAATCAATTATAGAACGAATGCACATAGCGGAGTCAATCTACCACGTTACAGAATTAGACACAATTACTCAAAAACTAGCTCAACTGCGTGCAGATATTATTATTGTGAATACAGCTGTGTTTGGATTTCATAAAAACTTATCTATCAAATCTATTTTTAAAGATTGTACGCATGCATCTATCATTGCTTTTGTCAGTCAATATTCCGACAGTCAATTTCTAAAACAATTCGATGATATCATCGATATTTATGATGATGCACAAACAATCTCTGCAAAAATTAGACACATCATCGAACAAGATACAATTGACATAACCGAAACAGACACCACTGAATTATCCGAACGCGAACAAGAAGTCCTTATTGCAGTTGTAAAAGGCTTAATAAACAAAGAAATAGCCTCAACTCTCAATATTTCTATCCACACGGTAATGTCGCACCGTAAAAATATTACCCGCAAAACAGGGATTAAATCCATATCTGGACTTACTGTATATGCCCTGTTCAACAACCTAATTAAGCAAGAAGACGTACAATAGCCTCATCACTAGTTATAGTGAGTCAACAGGCTATTTTTCACTACTTATAGTCATTGCAAAGCAAAAATAAAATACTTACCTTTGTAAGCTAAAAACTACAATCAATGCGTCTATCCGATTTGCAAACAGGAGAAAAAGCCATTATAGTAAAGGTTCTAGGACATGGCAATTTTCGCAAACGCATTATCGAAATGGGCTTTATCAAGGGCAAAAAGGTAGAAGTACTGCTCAATGCTCCTTTAAAAGACCCCATTAAATACAAGGTAATGGATTACGAGGTATCTCTACGTCGTAACGAAGCTGAATTAATACGTGTTATCAGCGAAAAGGAAGCCTTAGCGAGCTCTACTACATCCAACTATTTTGGTACAATAGAAGCTTCTTCGTTAGACGCCATTGCTAAAAAAACAGGTCATATTATCAACGTAGCTTTAGTAGGGAATCCAAACTCTGGCAAAACTTCGTTTTTCAACATTGCCTCAGGTAGCCACGAGCGTGTTGGCAACTACAGTGGCATTACGGTAGATGCCAAAGAAGGACATTTTACACTTGGCGATTATAAATTTCGTATTTTCGACCTTCCTGGCACATACTCCTTAGCTGCCTACTCGCCCGAAGAACGCTATGTGCGGAAACATATTTTTGAAGAAACACCCGATGTAATCATCAATATTGTATCAGCCTCTAACCTCGAACGCAATTTGTACCTTACTACACAACTCATCGACATGGACGTGCCTATGGTAATAGCACTCAATATGTACGATGAACTGGAAAAACACAACCATACGCTCAATTACCTTCAACTAGGTAAAATGATTGGTGTACCCATTGTGCCCACAGTTGCCGTAAAAGGATACAACAACGAAAAAAACGGAATCAAACACGTATTCGAAAAAGTAATAGAGGTTTACGAAGGGAATGAACCTACCGTACGCCATATACATATCAACCATGGTGGCGATTTACAATTGGCTATTGACAAACTCAACGACCTGATTAAAGAAGATGCTCATTTTAAAAGTCATATTGCCGCTCGTTTTTTTGCTGTTAAACTTCTCGAAAAAGACAAAGAAGCCGAACAATATATTCACTCGCTGGCAAACCAAAAAGACATTTTGGGATATACTGAAAAAGCAATTCCTTTTCTGGAAAATGAGCTAAAAGACGACACCGAATCGGCTATTATCAATGCAAAATATGGGTTCATAGCGGGAGCTCTTGCCGAAACTTTTACCGAAGGGAAAAAAGATGCCTTTTACCTTACCAAAATACTCGATTCTCTGGTAACGCACCGTATTATTGGCTATCCTATCTTTTTGTTTTTTATGTGGATTATGTTTCAGGCTACTTTTACTTTGGGGGCTTATCCGCAAGACTGGATTGACATGGGTATGGGTGCATTAGCCGATTGGGTAGCTTCGTTTTTGCCTGCTGGTGCAGTAAAAGATTTACTGGTCGATGGCATCATTCGTGGTATCGGTTCGGTTATTATCTTTTTGCCAAATATCCTTATCTTGTATTTTTTCATCTCCTTGATGGAAGACTCTGGCTATTTATCACGTGCTGCGTTTATTATGGATAAGATTATGCACAAAATGGGCTTGCACGGCAAATCGTTTGTGCCTTTGTTAATGGGTTTCGGGTGCAACGTGCCTGCCATTTTAGCTACACGCACTATCGAAAGCAAAAATAGCCGCATGATAACCATGCTAGCTACACCCTTTATGTCGTGTAGTGCTCGGCTACCGGTGTATGTGTTGTTTGCGGGGGCATTTTTCCCTAACAGTGCCTCACTCGTAATGCTTGGATTATACCTCATTGGCATGCTCATGGCAATTATATCGGCTCGTTTGTTCAAACGCTTTTTATTCAACACCGAAGATGTGCCTTTTGTAATGGAATTGCCACCATACCGAATGCCTACGGCTAGGGCTACTCTACGCCATATGTGGGAAAAATCGCAACAATACTTGCGTAAAATGGGTACCATCATCTTGTTTGCATCTATCATTATCTGGGCTTTAGGGTATTTTCCCTTAGCAGAAACGCGTACACCGCAACTAGATGATAAAATCAACCAACTAACAGCACTTCCCACCACCGAGGAAACCAACACGCAACTGCAAAAACTGCAATGGGAACGTAACACGCAACAACAAAAAACGAGTTATATTGGCAAAATTGGCAATACGATTCTCCCTATTATCAAACCCCTGGGTTTTAATTGGGAAATGGGAATTGGTCTTATTGCTGGACTACCTGCCAAAGAGCTAGTTGTTAGCACATTGGGCGTATTATATACCAACAATGCAACCGACGAAAATTCAGCCGAACTATCGTATAAACTACAACATGTAACCGATGCCTCGGGCAAGCAACAAATTACACCGCTTATCGCTTTTGGCTACATGATTTTTATTCTGTTGAGTTTTCCGTGCATCGCCACTATCATTGCTATTAAGAACGAATCGGGCTCGTGGAAATGGGGATTATTCTCTATTGCATACAGCACATCTTTGGCATGGGTATGTGCATTTCTCATTTTTCAATTAGGGAGTTTGTTATAGAAAAAAAATAATCTTAAAAAAAGTAGTAATTTCTAAAACTTTATTACCTTTGCATAGTAAACTAACTTAGTATAAACTACTTATGCGTTTAGCTTTTACCTAGCGTATAAGATAAAACAACATCAACTTGTATGAAAAAAATCACTACACTTTGCATTGCCCTATTGGTAGCATCAATTACAGCATTGGCTGCTACTAAAACCACCGAAACCTTTGAGTTAGCAGGCAAAACACGCACCTACCTGCAATACATCCCTAGCTCCTACAATGCCGAAACACCTAGCAAGGTATTGCTCCTGTTGCACGGACTAAATGGCAACATGAATTTTTTCGAAAACCAAGGCTACAACCTAGCGACTATGGCAGATGTTACCAACACCATTATTTTATCGTTGCAAGCCTTAGATGAGCAAGATACCGAAGTAAATGATTTTATAACAGTTATAGGTTCTTATCAAGCTACCTCGTTTACCAATACGGGCGTATGGGGTGCAGGAGTAAGCATTCCCGTAAGTAGCATTACAGGAAATTTACCACTTGAATATCAACTACTTTTCCCTGAGTTTTTCCCTGCAATTTCAGCTGCAGGAAAAGTAATACTCAACCAACACATAGACGATGTAGCCTACATCAACGAGGTAATCAATAAAACAAAAAATACCTACACCGTAAACAACGAAAAAGTATTTATGCTAGGAGCATCTATGGGTGGTGCTATGGCATACAAATATGCTTTTAGTGCTAATCCGCAAATTACGGCTATGGCTATCATTAGCGGTTTTAAGGGTGCCGAGGTAAGCACATCAGGGGATTTCCCCGTTGCCACCTGCCATTTTCATAGCACCAACGACGAAGTAGTGGTATACAACGGAACTACATTTAATACACCTATCCAAGACTTGGTTACCTTATTGTCAGGCAAAAACCATACAACTACTGCCGAAGAAATTGCTATCCCCAACGCTACCGAAGAAGATAATATGACGGTAACTGCCTACGACTACCAAACAGCAAGCAAACCTCGCTTTTTGTTTTACAAAATTGAAGGGGCAAACCACATGCTAACAGGATTAAAAGACATCGAACTATTTACCGAAGCATGGAAATTTTTCAACAACGAACCAATTCTTACTTCTATTACCGACACATACGTAGCTCAAGTAAACGTTTCTCCTAACCCTACTAGCGATTATATCTATGTATCTGTTAGTGGCAACTATACTCTGTACACATTACAAGGCAATATCATACTCGCTGGTAGTGCTCACGAAAACGAAGCCATTGCTGTGGGTCATTTACCCAAAGGCTTGTATCTACTATCTATTGAAAACAACGGCACAATCAGCTCTGCCAAAGTAGCTATTAAATAAGTAAATGGATATACAACTTATCATAGTCATTACAATCTCCATACTTGCCCTATTGTGGGTAGTATGGAGGGTGTATCGCACGTTTAAACAGTCCGATTCAGCAAAAAATGCCTGCGGTAGTTGTGCCCATAGTGCTAGTTGCAAGTTCAAAGAAGAATGCAACGATATTCTACACAAACAATCTTAGTTTTTCATTTTTATGAAATCGCTTTTTTTAATCAAAACCATTTTAATACTCGCACTTACCCAATTCTCTTTTATGACAAACGCACAAATAACCAACTCGCACACCCTCGTAAAAATTAGTACCGAATACGGCGATATGACCGTAAAATTATATAACGAAACTCCCCTACACCGCGATAATTTTATCAAATTAGTTGAACAAGGTTTTTACAACGACCTATTATTTCATCGCGTTATCAACGGATTTATGATTCAAGGAGGCGACCCTCAATCGAAAAACGCACCCAAAGGCAAACAGCTTGGTAGTGGCGATGTGGGTTATACCATACCTGCCGAATTTGTGTATCCACAGTATTACCACAAAAAAGGAGCATTGGCAGCCGCTCGTCAAGGCGACCAAATGAATCCTAAAAAAGCCTCATCGGGTTGTCAATTTTATATTGTACAAGGCAACAAAATAGGCGATGCCGAACTACAACAAACAGAACAACAAGCGAAACACAAAGCCAAACAAACACTGTTTTATGCCCTTGCCGACCAACACAAAGAAAATATCAAACAGCTACGTATAAACAAAGATACTGCTGGCTTAGAAAAACTACAAACAGAATTAATTGCTCAAGTAGAAAAAGAACTCGCTACTCAATCATTCACCCTGCCCGAAACACTCAAAAACGACTACAAAACGCTGGGTGGTACACCCTTTTTGGACAATGAATACACCGTTTTTGGCGAAGTAATCGACAACCTAGAGCTTATTGATAAAATAGCAGTTAGCAAAACCCTATCAGGCGACCGACCAGAAAAGGACATCAAAATGACACTAACCATTCTACAAAAAGGGAATTACTAAAGAATCAAGCAGTCAACTATTTGCAGCATTTTTACACTAAAAATTTTTGCAAAAAAGTGGGTTATCTCAAAATAAACCATTACCTTTGCGGCTCATTTTTAATCAACATAATGTCTAACAACTAATTAGGAAACAAAAAACATGACAAAAGAATTTATTCAACCTGATGAGAGTTTCGACTGGGAAGCATACGAACAAGGTGCTACCTACACAGAAATTAGCAAAGAAGACCTCCAAAAGGCTTACAATCAAACACTCAACCAAGTAAATGCCAACGAAGTAGTGGATGGTACTGTTATTTCGATGGACAAACGCGAAGTAGTAGTAAACATCGGTTACAAATCAGACGGTATCGTGCCAATTAGCGAATTTCGCTACAATCCTGAACTAAAAGTAGGCGATAAAGTAGAAGTATTTATCGAATCGCAAGAAGACAAAAAAGGACAATTAGTACTTTCTCACAAAAAAGCACGTGCAAACCGCTCTTGGGATAGAGTAAACGAAGCCCTTGAAAAAGAAGAAATTATCAAAGGATTCGTAAAATGTCGCACAAAAGGCGGTATGATTGTAGATGTATTCGGTATCGAAGCATTCTTACCAGGTTCTCAAATAGATGTGAAACCAATTAGAGATTACGATGTATTCGTAAACAAAACAATGGAATTCAAAGTGGTAAAAATCAACCACGAATTCAAAAACGTTGTGGTATCGCACAAAGCACTTATCGAAGCAGAATTAGAAGCTCAAAAGAAAGACATTATCGGCAAACTAGAAAAAGGTCAAGTACTAGAAGGTACTGTAAAAAACATCACTTCTTATGGTGTATTTATCGACCTTGGTGGCGTAGATGGTCTTATCCATATCACAGACCTTTCTTGGGGTCGTATCAACCATCCAGAAGAAATTTTACAACTAGACCAAAAATTGAACGTTGTAATCCTTGATTTTGATGATGACAAAAAACGTATTGCTTTAGGCTTAAAACAACTTACTCCTCACCCATGGGCTGCTCTTGACGAAAACTTAAAAGTAGGCGATAAAGTAGAAGGTAAAATTGTAGTAGTAGCCGATTACGGTGCATTTATCGAAATTGCTCCTGGCGTAGAAGGTTTAATCCACGTATCAGAAATGAGCTGGTCGCAACACTTACGCACTGCTCAAGATTTCGTTAAAATTGGCGACCAAGTAGAAGCTGTTATTTTAACCCTTGATCGCGACGAAAGAAAAATGTCATTGGGTATCAAACAACTAAAAGAAGACCCATGGTTAAATATCGAAGCTAAATATCCAATCGGAAGCAAACACAATGCAGTAGTACGTAACTTTACTAACTTTGGTGTATTTGTAGAAATTGAAGAAGGCGTAGATGGTTTAATCCATATTTCTGACCTTTCGTGGACTAAAAAAATCAAACACCCATCAGAATTTACTCAAATTGGTGCATCTATCGAAATTCAAGTATTGGAAATTGATGCTGAAAACCGTCGCTTAAGCCTTGGTCACAAACAATTAGAAGAAAATCCTTGGGATGTATTCGAAACTATCTTTACAAACGACTCTGTTCACGAAGGTACTATCATAGAACTATTCGACAAAGGGGCAGTAATCTCTCTTCAATATGGTGTAGAAGGTTTTGCAACTCCTAAACATTTAGTAAAAGAAGATGGTTCGCAAGCTAAAATTGACGAAAAACTAGCATTCAAAGTAATTGAATTTAACAAAGATGCTAAACGTATCATTCTTTCTCATAGCCGTATTTTCGAAGATGCTCAAAAAGCAGCTACCGTAACAGAAGAAACAGTAGCAACTCCAGCTAGCACAGAAGAAAAACCAAAAAGAACAAAAAAAGCCAAAGAAGAAAAAGTAGAATCAGCTCCAGCAATGGAAAAAACTACTTTAGGCGATATTAGCGGTTTGGCTGCTTTGAAAGAAGAAATGGACAAAAAAGAAAAGAAAGAAAAGAAAGATAAAAAAGATAAAAAAGACAAAGAATAAGCTATCTTTCACTATATAATTAAAGGCGATACTCTTCATCAAGTATCGCCTTTATTTTTTTCCAATGTGCTATCACAAATAAACTCCTGTATACGAATCAGCACAGTTTTTTATCTCATCCGGAGTCCCTTCAAATACAATATAACCTCCCTTATCTCCTCCCTCTTTACCTAAATCAATTATATGATCGGCAACTCTAATCACATCTATATTGTGTTCAATAATAATAACGGTATGTCCTTTGTCAATAAGAGTATTAAATGCTTGCATCAATACTTTAATATCATTAAAATGCAACCCAGTAGTAGGTTCGTCAAATATAAAAATCGTATGCTCTTGAGTTTCGTTGCTCAAAAATGAGGCTAATTTCACACGCTGACTCTCCCCTCCCGACAAGGTACTCGACGATTGTCCCAACATAACATAACCCAAACCCACATCTTGTAATGGTTGTAAGCGTTTTACTATTTTCTTTGTTGTAGATTCAGGCGTTGCTGCAAAAAATTGAATGGCTTGATCAACTGTCATATCCAACACATCAGCAATGCTAACTCCTTTGTATGTTACCTCCAACACATCTTGCTTAAACCGCTTACCATGACACGCCTCACACTCTAGTACCACATCAGCCATAAACTGCATAGGTATCGTTATCGTACCTTCTCCTTGACACTCTTCACATCTACCTCCAGGTACATTAAACGAAAAATGTGCAGCAGTAAAACCCATTTGTTTGGCTAATTGTTGTTCTGAAAATAATTTTCTTATTTCATCATAGGCTTTCAGATAAGTACACGGATTAGAACGAGATGATTTCCCTATCGGATTTTGGTCAACAAACTCTATGGCGTTAACCAAATGCAAACTTCCAGATAATTTTCCAAAACTACCCACACGGTCAGCCGCCATACCAAAATGACGCCGAAGTGATGCATATAATATAGAACGTACTAAAGTAGATTTTCCCGAGCCACTTACACCAGTAACTACAGTCAGTACATTCAACGGAAATTTTACCGAAATATTCTTCAAATTATGCTCATTAGCATTTTCTATATACAAATAATTAGACCACTTTCTGCGTGTAGTTGGCATAGGTATCGCTTCTTCTCCTAGTAAATAACGCAATGTGTGCGAGCGTTTTTTTTGTTCTTCGGTATATGTATTAGCCACAAGGATTGACTGTGGATTGCCTTCTAATACCACTTCTCCTCCTAATCTTCCTGCATCTGGTCCTATATCTATAAGCCAATCGGCTTCACGCATAATATGTTCATCATGTTCTACCACTACCACTGTATTTCCCAATGCCTGTAATTTCTTTAGTACACCTACCAACATAGCGGTATTTCTGGGATGCAGACCAATGCTTGGCTCATCAAGAATATATAACGAGCCAACCAAACTACTACCCAACGAAGTAGCAAGATTAATTCGCTGACTTTCACCTCCCGACAAGGTGTTAGATAACCTATTTAAGGTCAAATATTCTAATCCTACTTCTTGTAAATAGCGTAAACGATTCATGATTTCTGTAAGCAAACGTGTAGCCACGGCTTTTTCATATTCAGTAAATGAAGTCTGCTGAAAGAATAAAAGCAAATCAGTAATAGACATAGTAACCAAATCGTGTATCGTCTTGCCATGAATTTTCACGTATAAAGCTTCTTTTCTCAATCGCGAACCCGCACAAACAGGGCATACCGTTTTTCCTCTATAGCGACTCAGCATTACACGGTATTGAATCTTGTACTGATTTTGTTCTAAAAATGTAAAAAAATCGTTTATTCCATAAAAATAGCTGTTCCCAGTCCAAAGTAGTTTTTTTTGCTCAGGGCTTAATGCAGCATACGGTTTGTGAACAGGAAAATCAAATTTATCAGCATGCTTTATCAAGTTAAGTTTATCTTCACTCATCTTTTCTCCTTTCCAACATGCCACAGCATCATCGTATACCGAAAGGGTCTTATTGGGCACAACCAAATCTTCATCTATCCCAATAATCATACCAAAACCTTCGCATCGAGGACACGCTCCTAAAGGATTATTAAAACTAAACATTTGCTCTGTGAGCTCGTCAAACACGATACCATCCGCAGCAAATATTTTTGAAAATTCAGTTTTGCTTGTCAACTTCCCATTGCTATCGAACTCTGCAACAATACACACTCCTTTGCCTTCGTAAAAGGCAGTTTCTACAGAGTCGGCAATTCGATTAAGAGAAAGAGCATCATGGGTTACAGGAAATCGGTCAATCAATAATTCACACATTGCTGTTGATAATTGTTGATCACAACACTCACCTAATGGCACAAACTCGCCATTATATAACATACGACTAAAACCTTGTTTCAGTAACGATTCAACTAACTCTTCTATCGTTTCATCTGTTGTTGGTATCACAGGAGCTAATAAAGCAACACGCGAGTTTTCTGGCAACGATGTTATAAAATCAAGTACATCTTTGGTTTGATGTTTTTTGACTTCTACTCCAGTGATAGGCGAAAAAGTTTTGCCTATACGAGCAAACAACATCCGCAAATAGTCGTAAATTTCGGTAGATGTGCCAACTGTGGAACGCGAATTGCGTGTTTTGACTTTCTGTTCTACAGCAATGGCTGGAGGAATACCTATTATGGCATCCACTTCGGGTTTACTCATGCGTCCTAAAAATTGGCGTGCATACGATGACAAACTCTCCACATACCTACGTTGTCCTTCGGCATATAAGGTATCAAATGCTAACGATGACTTACCTGAACCCGAAACACCTGTTATAACCACAAACTTACCACGAGGTATTGCTACATCAATATTTTTTAAATTATTGACACGAGCCCCTTTTATATATATTGTTTCTTTTTTTTTCATCCTATCCCCATTGCTTCAATCCCCCAAAAGCTGATTTATGAAAGCAAAATCAACTGTTTCAACTTCTCCATCTGCCACTTGGGTGTGGAAGTAGCCCCACTAATTCCTACAGAATGTACTCCCTCTAGTACCGTTTTATCAAATTCTTCGGGGTTATTTAAAAAATAAGTACGTGGATTAATCTTCTTACACTCCTCATACAATACTTTTCCGTTAGAACTCTTTTTATCACTCAAAAAAAACACCACTTCATGATTTAAGGCAAATGCTTTTATACGTGGAGTCCTATTTGCTACTTGTCTACATATGGTGTCTTTATAATCAAAATTAACATCGTTAGCTATTTTCCCCTTTATGGCAGCTACAATCTCCTTGAACCCATCTATAGATTGAGTCGTTTGAGAAAACAAGAGAATATTCTTTGTAAAATCTAACTTATCTAACTGCAAGCAATTCTCAATAACAATAGCTTCTCCAGCTGTTTGTCCAACTAACCCAACAACCTCTGCATGACCTATCTTCCCATATATCACTATTTGTGTATTGTTTTTACAATTCATATACGCTTCTGCAATTCGCTTCTGCAATTTTAATACCACAGGACATGTGGCGTCTACTAATTGTATGCCTCTTTCTTTCGCTTTTTGATATGTACTAGGAGGCTCCCCATGTGCACGTATCAATACCTTGGTATTAGCTAGCTGTTCAAATTGCTCATTATCAATCGACTTTAACCCTTTATTAGACAAACGACTAACCTCCTCACTATTATGAACAATATCTCCTAGTGAAAATAATATACCTTCCTTTTCTAATGTCTTTTCAGCTTTTTCTGTAGCATTAACCACTCCAAAACAACATCCTGACCCTTCGTCAATTTCCACTAATATATCTCGCATAGTACCCTTTTATATTGATTCATCAACCAAGTATTTTGCTCTTCCATACTCAAAACCCCATTATCTAAGACCAATGCATCAGGGGCTTTACGCAAGGGACTCTCTTCTCGAGTTTCATCTAAAAAATCCCGCTCTCGTATATTTGCTAAAATATCATCAAAACAAACAACCTCTCCCTTCGCTATCAATTCATCATATCGTCTTTTAGCACGAATACGTGCATCTGCTGTTACAAATATTTTTAATTCAGCCTGCGGAAAAACAACAGTTCCAATATCACGTCCGTCCATCACAATCCCCTTTTGTTCTCCCATCTTTTGCTGTAAAGTTACCATAGCTTCTCGCACAAATCGTAAGGCACTTACCTTGCTTACATACTGAGACACAAGCATCCCTCTAATTTCTTTCTCTACATCCTTCCCATTTAGCTTTGTATGAACAGAGCCATCACCCGTTCTATAAAACTCAACACATATGTTTGGCATAAGAGAAACGAGCTTATCTACCGCAAGCACATCATTTTGTACTATATTATTCTCAATGCAATACCATGTTACAGCCCTATACATAGCTCCAGTATCTACATATATATAATCTATAGAGGTAGCTAATTCCTTTGCCATCGTACTTTTACCACATGATGAATATCCATCTATGGCTATGATAATCTTTTTCCTAGTCATACAAAACGCATTTTCTACAATCCAAATTTCGTTAAATCTGTACGCAATGAGATATGTAAAGTAGTTGCAGCCTGATGGTATGACCCAAAACCAATGCCTAACTCAACATCCTTTATAAAAAAACCAATACCGCCAGAAAAACCACTCAAAGAAAATATTTCAGGAACAGGAAGTTCCTGTCCGCGTAAAAAATTATACGATAATGCTAGCCAAAACTTATCAGAAGGAGGCAATACATCTACCCCCACAATAAAATGGCGAGCCAACTCCCCCACAAAAGATATGGATGTAGAATCAACATTTGTAGACACATCATACGTCCAACGTTGTAACTGTTGCATTGTTAGATGAAACACAAAAGGAGCATGCAATAGCTTTTTTGAGGCTCCAAGACTCAAATTTAAGGGCAACATAGAAGCTGATTCATCAGATTCATACCCAGCAAATCTTACTCCAATATTTTTGGCAGAGAACCCAACCTGCAAGCCATTTTCCTTGTCCATAAAAACTATTCCCATATCCCCAGCCAATGCATATGACACATAGCGTTCGTAAACCCCCAACACAGGCTTAACCGTAGCTCCAATACTAAAATAATTATTCAACTGTTGTGAATAACTCACAAAGAACGCAACATCTCGTGCCGAAAACGTCCCCGTTTCTACACCATATTCATCAAATCCAGTAAACTCTCCATACCCCATATACTGAAATCCCGCCCCTAACATGCCTCGCTCATGTAACAAACGACTATATATTCCTGAACCATAACCTGACCCAGCAAAATAACTTGCCACATTCACAGACAACTCGTTGGATGATTGAATAGACAATAACGCCGGATTGGATACTAAAAAAGAAATATCATGCCCCAAATAAGATGTATTATTCCCTCCTAAAGCAGCATGATGAGCAGAAACCGGTTGCTCTAAAAAACTCATAGTAAAAAGCGATTGTGCCTGTATGTAGGTACTAAACAGTAAAACAACCGACATAAATATATTAATTCTTACCTTCATTTCGTTATACTAAAAAAACATTCAAATATACATCTTTTGTGGTAAATAACGATGTTACTAAGCAACAAAATCAAGTTCAAAAAAAAATATCAGTAAAAAATTACAGGATATACAAGCTATTAAAAAAAAATATTGTACATTTGCAAGCAACTGTGTAAACGACAAACTTCAACGTATATGGAAATAAAAAAGACCCCAAAAGCCAATTTGGAAAACAAAAAAACAATGGCAATTCTGATTGGTTTAGTTCTAGCCCTTGGAATTATGTTCATTGCATTCGAATGGTCTAAAAATGAAATCAAAGTGTATGATGATGCAATTCAAGGAGAATTTGTAGAAGACGAAGAGATGATTGAGGTAACTTTCCGTGATGCCCCCCCCCCACCACCACCGCCACCTATCCAAGAAACCGTTTTAAGTGATATCATTGATATTCGTGATGACAAAGAGGATATTCAGACAAAAGATTTTGATTCTGAAGATGATAAAAATAAAAAAGTAGTAATTCAAGCTCCTATTGCAGCACCAGTAGAAGATCCTGAAGAAAATAGAATACACGTAGTAGTAGAGCGTATGCCAGAGTTCCCTGGTGGAGAGGCTGCTATGAGTCAATTCATCAACCGAACCATTCGCTACCCTGTTATTGCTCAAGAAAACGGAATACAAGGGCGTGTAGTAGTGCAATTTGTGGTAAATACAGACGGTAAAATTGTGGACGTAGAAGTTGTACGCGGAGTAGAAGAAAGTTTAGACAAAGAAGCTGTTCGTGTAGTAAAAGCAATGCCACCATGGAATCCAGGACGACAAGGAGGTAAAAATGTGCGTGTAAAATACACATTACCAATTCGGTTCCGAATAGGATAGATAGTACAAAAACAAAGCCTTACCGATTTGGTGAGGCTTTTTTAACCTATATAAGCTATGATTTCTCATTCTGAAATACATATTGAACGCGTAGTATTAGTTGGTCTAATAACCCAACAACAAAATGAAACAAAATCAAAAGAGTATCTCAAAGAACTCGCGTTTTTGGCAGAAACTGCTGGAGCTATTGTCATAAAAGAGTTTTACCAACGAGTAGAGCTCCCAAATACAAAAACCTATGTGGGAAAAGGAAAACTACTCGAAATAAAAAACTTTATACAAGAACAAGAAATCAACCTCGTTATTTTTGATGATGAATTATCCCCTTCTCAACTCCGCAATATCGAAAACACACTAGAAGCTAAAGCCCTAGACAGAACAAGTCTGATTTTAGATATTTTTGCAAAAAGAGCACAAACAGCTCACGCAAAAACACAAGTTGAACTCGCTCAATACGAATATTTCTTACCCCGATTAACACGTTTATGGACTCACCTCGAACGCCAAAAAGGAGGTATCGGATTAAGAGGTCCGGGCGAAACTCAAATTGAAACAGACAGACGTATAATATTAGACAAAATAGCTAGACTTAAAGCAGAATTAATCCATATAGATAAACAAAAAACCATTCAACGCAAAAATCGTGGCAAAATGGTTAGAGTAGCATTAGTTGGTTACACAAATGTAGGCAAATCAACTTTAATGAACTTGCTCAGTAAATCAAATGTATTTGCCGAAAATAAATTATTCGCCACTCTCGACACTACCGTTAGAAAAATTACGATTAACAATCTCGCATTTCTACTATCTGACACAGTAGGTTTTATCAGAAAATTGCCTCATGGCTTAGTCGAATCATTCAAGTCAACTCTAGATGAAGTAAGAGAAGCCGATATACTAGTACACATCGTAGATATTTCTCATCCCGCATTTGAAGAACAAATTGAAGTAGTAGAAAAAACACTGCATGAAATTGATAACAAAGAAAAATTAACCATTCTTGTCTTTAACAAAATTGATGCGTTTACGTACGAAAAAAAAGATGAAGATGATTTAACCCCCTTACGAAAAGAAAATATTTCACTGCAAGAACTACAGGAAACGTGGATGTCAAAACTAAAACAAAACTGTATATTTATTTCTGCAAAAGAAAAAACAAATATAGAAACATTAAAAGACTTGCTATACGAACGAGCAAAAGAAATTCATACCACCCGATTCCCATACAACGACTTTTTGTACCAACAATACGATGATGATACGTCAGAGGAATAAACAAGTATAATTAAACCTAAGACCCAATACCAACTATGTGGCAACAAAAAATATGGCATATCTTTCAATTTTTTCGCTATAAAATATATGCAAAACATCGTAAAGGACATGGCGTTCATTCCCCCTTTGTTTTTGCATTTATTACCGATATCTTAGAAGAAAAACAGCCCTATTATTGTTTTGAAGAAATAGAAAAAACACGCCAACTTTTGTGCCAAAACAATCAAAAAATATTTGTGGATGATTTTGGAACCGGACGCTCAAATCATAGAAAAATCAGTTCTATCGCTCGCAAAAGCCTCAAAAGCAAAAAATTTGCTCAGTTAATTTTCCGAATCATTGCATTTTACAAACCTACTACTATTATTGAATTAGGAACAAGCCTAGGCATTACAAGCTCTTACATAGCTTCTGCAAATAAACAAGCTAAGGTTTTTTCATTTGAAGGATCTACCGAAATTGCTAAAATAGCCAAAAACAACATGGATACACTTCACCTTTCCAATATTAGCATAATTACAGGAGATATTACTACTCAACTTCCACTCTTCTTAGCCAATTCAGCTCAAATTGATATGATATTTTTTGACGCTAACCACAAAAAAGAACCTACACTATCTTATTTCAATATGTGTATGGATAAAATTGGGAAAAAAGCACTATTTATATTCGATGATATTTATTGGTCGAAAGAAATGAAAGAAGCATGGGAAGAAATATGTGCAGACACCCGTATTCAAGTATCCATCGATTTATTTAGTATCGGTATCGTTTTTATTGACCCCGAACTAAAGAAAAAACACTATACAATTTACTATTAAATCACAAAACACGTTTCAACTCATGAAAATATACACAAAGACTGGAGACAAAGGTAGCACTGGGCTACTAGGAGGCACTAGAGTAGAAAAGAACGACCCACGTTTAGAAATTTACGGAACATTTGATGAATTGACAAGTTTTCTAGGTATCTTAAAAAACCAAGATATAGAAGATATACACAAAAAAGAAATTGAATATATTCAACAAAATATGATTCAAGTTAATGCCATATTTGCTATTGACTACGACAATCATAGTGAATTAGCCCTGAAGTACACTTTCGATACTAGTGCAATAACCTATTTAGAAGAAAAAATTGATACATACACGCAATTAATGCCCCCATTAAAAGGGTTTGTTATACCAGGAGAAACACTTAGCTCTGCATATTGCGATGTATGTAGAACAATCTGTAGACGTGCCGAAAGAAGAATATATGACATTACTCTACACCCCCATCAACAAAATGCAGCCATATTTATCAACAGACTGTCTGATTTTTTATATGTACTCGCACGAAAATTAACAAAATTGTAATTTAAAAAATTGTAAAGAAAGTATTGCAAACTAAAAAAATATTTTTATCTTTGCGAGCAGTTTTAGTGGATTTTTTAATAAAACTTAATAATCGAATGATATGTATTGGACGTTAGAGTTAGCATCAAAATTAGAAGATGCACCCTGGCCAGCCACCAAAGATGAGTTGATAGATTACGCGATTAGGTCTGGAGCTCCTTTAGAGGTAATTGAAAATCTGCAAGAGATGGAGGATGAAGGTGAAATATATGAAACAATAGAAGATATTTGGCCTGATTATCCCAGTAAAGAAGATTTCTTCTTTAACGAAGATGAATATTGATTTTTTCTGCATTTTTGTTGTTTTACACAATAAATTTGCAAAAAATCTGTTAATAAATAGCAAGCGGCAATTTATCCTAGTGGTTAAGGTTTAGCTTAGCCGCCATATTATTTATGAAAAAAAAACTTCTCGTATGGTTGTTTTTTGTTGCTACTACTATCAATGGTATTGCCCAACAAAATATGCAATTTAGTCTTTACACACTAAATTTGAATGCCATTAATCCAGCATCTACTGGAATAAACGAGATGATACATATATCTGGAGTACACCGTCAACAGTGGTTGAACATCAAAAGAGCACCTCAAATTACGTATATGAATATTGAGTTACCCTTTTCCGTTGAAAACTCCAAACATGGTGCTGGTATCGGATTTTTAAATCAAGGGATTGGTCTTTTTACAAACCAGTCTATTGTCTTAAAGTATGCATATCACAAAAAAATAAATGAAAAAACAAGCCTCAGTGGAGGATTGAATATACAATTTAATAGTATTGGGGTTAATGTAAAAGATGCAACGACAGGAACAAGTGATTTTCATTCGCCAAATGATCCTGCCATTCCAACAGGTTCCGAAATATCTGATTTAAAAACAGATATCGGCGTTGGAGCCATGGTCAAAAATGAAACATACTTGCTTGGCGTAGCACTACAGAATATTGTATCTCCAACATATCAATTGAGCAACACAGAGTATAATACTCCAATGAACATAAATTTAGTTGGTATATACAATATAAAGACAATAAGTTCGTTATACCTAATACAACCATCAGTTTTAGTGAAAACTGATTTTGCAACATGGCAATGTGAACTAGGGTCAACCATACAATACAAAGAAAAATACTGGGGCGGATTAGGATACAGATTTCAAGATGCTATTATTTTTCAAGTAGGTATGCAATTGGCAAATGGACTAACAATAGGATATGCATTTGATTTACCAATTTCATCCATGATATATACTAGTGTTGGATCTCATGAATTGTCATTATCATATAGTTTTAAAATTGAATTTTCGAAAAAACAGACATACAAAAGCATTCGACATTTATAAGCTTAACCTAAGAATTAGATATGAAAAAATTACTTATTTTATTTGGCGCTCTTGCAGCCCTTGTTAGTTGCAGTAACAAAGGAAATGGAGAATTAGTTGGTGTACAAGGTGATGCATGGAAAGATCCCACCCCTTATGGTATGGTGTTTATCCCATCTGGATCCTTTACCATGGGACCCAACGATCAAGATGCGAACTGGGCTCTTTCTTCTCAATCTAAAGTGGTCTCAGTAGATGCTTTTTGGATGGATGAAACCGAAATCACAAACCGTGAGTACAAACAATTTGTGTATTGGGTACGTGACTCAATCGCACGTACTAAACTTGGTGAAGTAGATGAAGCTTTCCTTGTTACACAAGACAAAAGAGGAAATGAACTAGAAAAACCTAGAATTAACTGGAAACCAAAAATTCCATGGTCAAAAGCAAATGAAGAACAAGCAGAAGCTATAGATGCAATGTTTTATGCTGATGACGAATCAATTGCTCTTACAAAAGAATTGAATGGACATATCCTCCATTACAAATATTCATGGATTGACTATAATCAAGCAGCCTTAAAACGCAACAAGTTTAACACAAATACAGGTAAATTTGAAGCAGATTTATCCTTACTAGGTAAAGGAAAAGATAGTGCTGATGTAATGGTAAAAAAAGATACTGCCTATATTACAGAAGAAGGTTATATCGTAAATCAAACAAAATTTGTTGAATTAAAAAACAGAAGAGATTTTATTTCTTCTAAAATAATTAATGTTTATCCAGATACTCTTTCTTGGGTACGCGACTTTACCTATGCATACAACGAGCCATACATGAAAATGTATTTCTATCACGACGGTTATGGAGACTATCCTGTTGTAGGCGTCAACTGGGAGCAAGCAAATGCTTTCTGCCATTGGAGAACAAATTTCTACAATAAAGCACAAATAGACAACAAACGTCATATTGTACAAGATTACCGCCTCCCTGCTGAGTCTGAATGGGAATACGCCGCTCGTGGTGGTCGCGATTTATCTATGTACCCATGGGGTGGAAATTATATCCGTACTGCAAAAGGTTGCTATATGGCAAACTTTAAACCTCAACGAGGTAATTACACAGTTGATGGACATATGGTCGCTGCTAAAGTAGCTTCTTTCCCTCCTAATAATTACGGATTGTATGATATGGCAGGCAACGTTGCAGAATGGACTTCGTCTGCGTTTCACGAATCTAATTATAGTTTTGTGAACGACTTGAATCCAAGTTATCAATACAATGCCAAAGCAAGCGATCCTGAAATCATGAAACGTAAAGTTATTCGTGGTGGCTCATGGAAAGACATAGGATTCTATTTACAATGTGGCACTAGAACTTATGAATACCAAACAGAATCACGTTCGTATATTGGATTCCGTTGTGTAAGAAGTGTAATCGGAGCAAATTACTAAATAAATTAATAATAAATTAATAATAAATTATCTATTAACCTAAAAATCACACAAAAATGTCTAAAGGAAGTTTCTTAAGTAGCCCTCAAGGGAAAAAAATGACGGCAAAGGCGTATGGCTTTGGTGCTGCATTAGTTATCATCGGCGCTTTATTTAAAATTATGCACTTCCCCGGTGCTGGTATTATGTTATCAGTCGGTATGGGTGTTGAGGCATTACTATTTGCAATGTCTGCATTTGAAGACCCACACAAAGAATATGATTGGAGTATCGTTTATCCAGAATTAGATGGTGGAGAAGCAGAAGAAAGAGCTCCAAAAGTAAAAGCTGGTGCACCATTAAGCGTATCTGGAGTTAATCCATTACCACAAGATGATGTAGAAAAATTAAAAGAAGGTATCCGTAAAATAAGTGAAACAGCTTCTCAATTTGCAGATATTTCACAAGCAAGTGCAGCTTCATCTAATTATGTTAAAAACATGAACGTTGCTTCTGAAGCTATCAGTGCTTTTGCTTCTACTCAAGTAGGTCTTAAAAACTCTTCTGATTCATTGTTCCAATCATATAGAACAGTAGCAGAAAGTATGACTGCAGCAGCTTCTGATGCTAAAGGTTATATGCAAGAAATGCAAGGCATCACACGTAACCTTTCTTCTATCAATGCTAGCTACGAACTGCAATTGAAAAACATCGGATCACAAGCTCAAATGTTAGAAGGAATGACTACTGATATGGGTAAAATTAAAACAGCAATGAATGATGCTGCTAACGAAACTGAAGCATTTAAAGCACAAGCTACCAAATTAACACAACAAATTAGCAGCTTGAACAACGTATATGGTAATATGCTTAATGCGTTTAACGCAAGAGTGTAATTAACAAGAATTGTTTAACCTAATTTAAAATAAATAATAAAACAATATGGGTGCAGCTAATTGTCCGGAAACCCCGAGACAGAAAATGATAGGTATGATGTACCTGGTACTTACGGCAATGCTTGCATTGAACGTATCTGCTGACGTACTGAATGGGTTTACCTTGGTTCATGCAAGCTTGAACGAAAGTAAATCAACAACTGAAATGCAAAACACAATCCTTTATGGACAATTTGAAGATTTAAAATCTCAAAATCCTGGACGTGTTGGCGAATGGCTTGAAAAAGCAAATGCAGTAAAAGCAAAAACAGCCGAAATGTATCAGATGATCGAAGACTTAAAAGTTGATATCGTAAAACAAGCTGATGGTGATGACGGTGATGTGAATAACATTAAAAGCAAATCTAACCTTGATGCTGGTGGTCAAGTGGCTCTTGTTACAGGTAGAGCTAAAAAAATGAAAGAGGCAATTGAACTTTACAGAGATGAAATGCTTAAATATGTAGGTAAAGATTCAGCAAAGGCAAACTACTTAAATCGCACTTATAATACAGGAATGATTACTAAAGAAAATGGAGATAAAATATCTTGGGAAGGAGCCATTTTTGAGTCAATGCCTGTAGTTGCTTCTATAACTTTACTCACAAAAGTGCAAGCAGACCTAAAACACACTGAATTAGAAGTAGTAAATTACCTAAAAAACCAAATTGATGCAGGAGACTTCCGTGTAAATAAAATTGAAGGACTTGTAATTTCAGAATCTAATTATGTAACTAGAGGTGGTCGTTACTCAGCTAAAATTGTATTAGCTGCACAAGACTCTACTAAAAAACCTACCATTACTGTAAATGGAAAGCAATTAGATGGCAACGAATATATTGTACAAGCGGGTTCTGTTGGAACTTTCCCAGTAAAAGGAACTATACGTTTACCTCGTCCTGATGGAAGTACTGCGGAATACGGTTTTGAAAGTTCATATATCGTAGGCGAACCTACTGCAATTATTTCGGCAGATATGATGAACGTACTATATGCTGGTATTCAAAACCCAATTAGTGTTTCTGTACCAGGTATTCCTGCTCAAAACATCAATGTAAGCGTTAACAATGGTGCTCTTACTCGCACAGCAAAAGGATGGAATATCAATCCTCGTGTGGGTCAAGATTGCAATATCTCTGTTTCTGCAAAAATGGCTGATGGACGTGTACAAACAATCGGTTCTAAACCGTTTAGAGTAAAACCTCTTCCACCTCCAATAGCATATATCGAATTTAGAGATGATAAAGGACATCTACAACAATATAAAGGAAGTAAACCTTTTCCAAAAGCACAATTGGTAGGATCAAATGGAATTAGGGCAGCTTTAGATGATGCTGACTTAGATGTACGTTATCAAGTGTTAGGTTTTGATGTTAACTTCTTCGATTCAATGGGTAATACTATTGTAGAAACAAGTAACAACAATTCTTTCTCTGCCAAGCAAATGGCAACTATGAGACAAATGCCTAGAGGTAGAAAATTCTTTATTTCACGTGTTCGTGCTAAGGGTCCTGATGGTATTGAACGCATATTGCCTCCTATTGAAGTTATTGTAAATTAAAATTTCACTGAAATGAAAAAAACGTTTTATCAACTATTCTTCGCAGGGTTATTCTTGATGCTTGGCAATATGGCTGTAGCACAAGAAGAAGGAGGGGTTTCTTTCTTTGGCGAAAATGGAGAACTTGCTACCAATATTCCAACCTCAGTATCACTGGAGGAAAGAAAACCAATTGAATACAACAACCCAAGGGCAGATGATATTATTTGGCAAAAGGTGGTGTATCGCATTGTTGACCTTAGAGAAAAGATGAATTTTCCACTTTACTTCCCTGAAGAAACAAGTGATAATCGTCAAAGTTTATTCACTACCATTTTTAGATTATTTGAAAGAGATCAAATTAAATGTTATTCATACAAAGACAATGTTGAATTTTTTACTGAAAATGAGCTTGTCAAATTTGATGACATTTTTTCTAAGTATGGAATGGTGAGACCTGTAAAAAGGGATTCAGTATCTGGTGATACAACAATTGTTGAGTTTGATGAAAGTGATATTCCTAATAGAGAGATTTTAAAATATTACGTAAAAGAAGTGTGGTATTTTGATAAACACAATTCTCACTTTAACGTACGTATTATGGCAATATGTCCGATTTGGTATCGTCAAGATTATGATTTAGGATTGCAGAAATATCCTTTATTTTGGGTCCCTTTTGATCTGCTAAGACCTTATTTGGCTCAAAATGAAATATTGGTATCAGATAGAAATAATGGTGCTCGCGAAACGATGGATGATTTATTTATCAAACGAAGGTTTGGTAGTTATATCTATAAAGAATCAAGTACACGTAATCGAAACTTATTGCAATATAATAGTACGGCAGAACAAATGAATCGAGAGCAAGAACGTATCAAAAACGAGATATTCAATTTTGAACAAGATTTGTGGGAATACTAATCACACGTAAATCATAAAAACAGAAAAGTCGCTGCATCATCAGCGACTTTTCTGTTTTACTTATATTTTGTTAAATATAATGGAATAATGAGAGTGTTTGACCGATTAATAAGAAGATATTCAGTATATTTGTTGGCTCAATATCAACTAAAAAAAGAGATTATATCGATTATAAGAATACGTACTAAGTGAAAAGTATGAAAAAAATGAAAGGCATAAAAAAATGTGTCCTGTTTGGTGTATTCGTTTCCTTATATTCGATAGCAAACGCACAGTATAATCATGAAATTGGGATTACAGGAGGAGGCTCTTTTTATTTGGGAGATGCCAACCTTTCTCTCCCTTTTCATAAAACGAATGTAGCGTATGGTGGGTTTTATGTCTATAATATTGACACACGCTATGCGTTGAAAGCTCACGTTATAGCAGCTACAATAGAAGGAGATAGTAGGGATTTTAACTACATCTTTCCAAACCAACAGTTTGGATATTTTGATAGAAAACTTATTGATATTGGCTTAAATTTGCAATTTAATTTTTTTGATTTAGGTCAATCGAAATATTATAATAGTCATAATTCAATTACCCCCTACTTTATGATAGGCATGGGATATTTGGCGTATAACAACATCTATATAGGAGATAATGTATATAAATTTACTATTCCAATGGGTATTGGAGGAAAATGGAAAATGAATGACCGATTTACGTTGGGGATAGAATGGAAAATCAATAAATTATTTATTGATGATTTAGATGTTAGTAACAGTGAAAGTAAGATTTTATCAAATCCATATCAAACAAAGAATACATCATTTTTTGACACTGATTGGTATTCTCTTGCTAGTATTAGCTTATCGTATAACTTATTTAACACACGCAGATTTTGCCGATAATAGATATGAACAGCTATTTAAACAACATTGATACTACCAAAGTTCCTACGCATGTAGCCATTATTATGGATGGCAATGGAAGGTGGGCTAAACAAATAGGGAAAAACAGGTTATTTGGTCATCAAAACGCGATTACAGCTATACGGCAAAGCACCGAATTTGCCGCTGAGATTGGGATTAAATTTTTGACTTTATATGCTTTCTCTACAGAAAACTGGTGCAGACCAGATGATGAAGTAAAAGGCTTAATGGAACTTTTGGTTGCAACCATTGAAGCAGAAACACCCACACTAAACAAAAACAATGTACGTCTACTAAGTATTGGAGACACGAGTCGCTTGCCAGAAAGTGCTCGATTACGTTTAAACCATTGCATAGAAACTACATCTAAAAATACTGGATTATCATTAGTGTTGGCATTAAGTTACTCATCAAGATGGGAAATTCTAGATGCAACAAAACACATCGCTGAAAAAGTGAAACAAAATACATTGTCGGTAAATGATATTACCGAAGAACTATTTTCGTCATATTTAACAACTCGCACAATCCCCGATCCCGATTTATTAATTAGGACAAGTGGCGAATTCCGCATCAGTAATTTCTTATTATGGCAATTATCCTATGCCGAATTGTATTTTACGCCTATTTTGTGGCCAGATTTCACAAAAGAAGAATTTCAAAAAGCAATAATTGATTATCAAAAAAGAGAACGTAGATTTGGTAAAACAAGTGAACAAGTGTAAAGCATGAACAAAAAAAATTATTTGTATATTATTTCGAAACAAATGTGTGGCATTGTAAGCTTTTTGTTTCTACCTCTTTTGATGATTGCACAAGATAACAATACAACCATCCGTATTGATTATGAAAGTCCTAAAGAATATGAAATAGCAGACATCTCTGTGTCTGGTCATCACCATTATGATACACAAACGCTGATTGGTCTCTCAGGACTAGCGGTAGGAGATAAAATCACACTACCGGGAGACGCCACAGCCAATGTTATTAAACGTTTTTGGAAACAAGGTCTATTCTCTTCTGTACGACTAGAAATAACCTCCGTATTTGATAATAAAATATGGCTTAATCTACATATTGATCAATTACCTAAAATATCTGAAATAAATATACATGGAGTAAAAAAGACAGAGAAAGAAGATATTTTAAAGAATAGTGCCATGTCGGTAGGTAATGAGTTAAGTGCAAATAATATAGATAAAACGACCAATTATATTCGGAAATATTTTATTGAAAAAGGCTATTATTTGGTAGATGTTTCAGTGTATAGTAGAGATAACGTTAATCAACTCAACACTTCTATTGTAGATATTTATGTCAACAAACATGCTAAAATAAAAGTGGATAAATTACTTATTGAAGGGAATAACACATTGAGCACTAAAAAAATAGATGCTGTGATGAAAAAGACCAATGATAAAAACAATATTTTCAATTTCTTCAGAAGTAAAAAATTTATTCCTGCAGAATATGAAAAAGATAAAATATCTCTTATTGAAAAATACAACGAGATAGGATATAGAGATGCCCGTATCGTATGGGATTCTGTCTATGTAAATGATGATAAAAAAACACTTACGGTACATATTCGTGTTGATGAAGGTCAAAAATATTATTTTGGTACTATTTCATGGTTAGGAAACTCTGTATATACCACGGATCTGCTATCAAGAACATTGTCTATTAAAAGTGGGGATATTTTTAATCAAAAACTACTCAATCAACGCATTTACGATGATGAAGATGGTATTAATAACCTATACTTGAATAATGGCTACCTATTTTTCAATCTTCAACTAATTGAAACAAGCATCAAAGACAGTCTTATCAATTTTGAAATACGCATTAACGAAGGCAAACAAGCACGCATCAATAGAGTAAATATTGTGGGAAGTGATATATTATACGAAAATGTTGTGAGGCGTGAGCTAAGAACCAAACCTGGAGATTTGTTTAGCAAAGCAGACATTATGCGTTCCATGCGAGAAATTGGCAGTACAGGACATTTTGCCACAGAGGAAGGTAAAATGGATATTCAAGTTAATCCAAATATGAGCGATGGAACTGTTGACTTAACATACGTTTTAGAATCAAAACGAAATGACCAAATAGAATTATCAGCAGGATACGGACAAACAAGTGTAGTAGGTATTTTAAGCTTAAAATTTACTAACTTTTCTATTCAAAACATGTTTGACTTTTCAAAATACAAACCACTTCCACAGGGAGATGGACAAACGTTAACACTGAGAGCACAAACAAATGGGTCCTATTATCAAGCATATAGTATATCTTTTCTTGAACCATGGCTAGGTGGAAAAAGACCAAACTCCTTGTCATTATCAGCCTATTATTCTATTCAATCGGGCATGAGTAGCAACTATAGTTCGTATTATAATTCATCATCGTATTACTACAATAGTACATATGATGAAAATAGCCAAAACTATTGGTATGCATCTAGCTATGATCCAGACAAATACATCAAAACTCTTGGCGTTTCAGCAGGCTTAGGTACTCGACTTAATTGGCCCGATGATTATTTTTCTATATATGGACAAGCCTCGTATCAAAATTATAATTTAAGTAATTGGGATTATTTTGCATTTTCTACTGGAAGGGCTAATAACCTTAACTTTACAGTAACACTTAATCGTAACTCATTAGACCAACCAATCTACACGCGCAATGGGTCAGACTTCTCCATTTCAGCTAGTTCAACACTGCCTTATTCTCTCTTTGACAACAAAGATTATAGTACAATGTCTGACACCGAAAAATACAAGTGGATTGAGTATTACAAAATAAAGTTTAATGCCAAAATGTTTACCCCTCTATCTAATGATGCTAAACTGGTATTATTTAGTAGAGCAGAGTATGGCTTTTTAGGGTATTTCAATAAAGACAAACGTTCTCCTTTTGAAACTTTTTATGTAGGAGGTGATGGGATGACAGGATATAGTAGTACATATGCAACAGAAACAGTTGCACTTAGAGGGTATAAAAATGGCTCCTTAACCCCTTATTATGATAATGGTGGACAAGCAGGAAATATATATACAAAGCTGTCTCTTGAGTTGCGATATCCATTGTTACTTGAAGAAACCTCCGTTATTTGGGCGTTAGGTTTTGTAGAGGCAGGAAATGCATGGAAAGATTTTCATAATTTTAATCCTTTCAACTTGAAAAGAGCTGCGGGGGTAGGTATTCGATTATTTATGCCTATGTTTGGTTTATTAGGCCTTGATTGGGCATATGGTTTTGATAAAGACAATGCAGTGAGTAGTACAGGCATAAGTGGTAGTCAATTGCACTTTGTAATTGGACGAGAATTTTAGTTAATATATCTTATTAAATTAAACATTAGAACAACAATACAGTCAAACGATTAAAACTATATGAATATACTACGAAAAATATACTACATATTGAGCCCCACTATGAGGTACATTGTGCGGTATGTTGTATATTTACCTATAGACATAATGGATAGACTAAAAGGAAACAGAAACAAGATGATTCCACCGAGAGGGATGATGTATATAGGTTCGGGCGATTTTGAAATACAAGGTAAACGTATTCTTTCTTTGGTTCAATCATATACACACCTTCAACCCCACCATCATGTATTGGATGTAGGATGTGGAATTGGGCGATTTGCTATACCACTCACATCTTTTTTATCAACCAATGGCACTTATGAGGGTTTTGATATTGTTAAAACAGGTATAGATTGGTGCAAAAAACATATTACTCCGTCATATCCACATTTCAATTTTTCACATATTGACTTAAACAATACCTTATACAACACTGCCACCAAAGCAAAAGCTGAGCAATTTAAATTTCCTTATTCAAAGTCGTACTTCGATATCGTAGTTCTAACATCGGTATTCACACATATGATGCCAAACGATGTTGCTAATTATATAGAACAGATTAGTGATGTATTAAAACCAAAAGGGATGTGTTATGCCACATTCTTCCTATTTAATAAACAAGAAAATTTCTCCTCAACAGAAAGGAGCTTTCAATTTAGTTACGACTACGGAGATTATCGCTTGCTTGATAAAAAAGTAAAAGAAGCTAATATTGCATTTGATGAAGCATTTATTCACTCTTTAGCTGAGAAACATCAACTTAGTATTAAACACAGTATTAAAGGTTGGTGGCGAGGTATAGAAAAAACAGATAAAATTGATTTTCAAGATATTATTGTTTTTGAAAAAAGAAATCAACTTAGTTAGTAATCTTAAAATGTAAAAGACATGAAAAAAACACTTCTATTAGTAGGCATTTTTGTCCTTAGTTTCACAGCGATGCAGGCTCAACGATTTGCATTGGTAGATATCGAATATATATTGCAACAAATACCAACTTACGAGTCTGCTACAGAACAACTTAACCAAAGTTCAAAACAATGGGAAAAGGAAATCGAAGCTCTCACCACTGAAGCTCAAACATTGTATAAAAATTATCAAACAGAAATGGTATTTTTATCAGATGAAATGAAGGTAAAAAGAGAAGAAGCAATCATTGCAAAAGAAAAAGAAGCAATGGATTTGAAAAAGAAATATTTTGGTGCTGAAGGAGAATTATTTAAGAAAAAAGAAAGCCTTCTCAAACCTATTCAAGATGAGATTTATAATGCTGTAAAAGAAATCTCAGAAAATAAAAATATTCAATTAATTTTGGACAGAGCGTCTGGAAATAATATTATTTTTGCATCCCCTACTATTGATATTAGCGACGAAGTATTACAACGCATGGGATATGTACGATAAAACCAATTTTACTCATTAAAATAAAAATAACATTATGAAAAAAAGCATCATTATTAGCTTATGTATCGCATTTTCTTTTTCTTTATTTGCACAAACAAATGATGTACCAAAATTTGGTCATATCAATAAACAAGATGTCTTTTCTTTAATGCCAGAAGCCGATGCAGCAATGAAAGAGCTGGAAGCTTTATTGCTTAACTACAAAGTAGAAAGTAAAAAGCTAGAGGAAGAATTTACAAAGAAACAACAAGATTATGTTGCAAATCAAGCAACACTTGATGCTGCTATAAAAAAATATAGAGAAACAGAATTACAACGTTTATATGCAAGTATTGAAGAATTTTCAAAAAATGCAGACGAAGCCCTAAAGAAAAGACAATCAGAATTATTAGCACCGATTGAGGCAAAAATAAATGATGCTATCAAAACGATTGGAGACGAAAACGGATTTATCTATATTTTTGATGTAACCACACCTGGTACATTCGCTTATATGTCGACCAAAAGTGTAGATATTTTACCATTAGTAAAACAAAAGTTGAATTTAAAATAAACAATTTACTGATAGCAAACAGGAAGAAAAGTAGACAAATAGTGTACTCTATCTTCCTGTTGTTTTATATGCATAAAGGAAGTAGAATATCCCGTATAGGTGTTTTTGACTCTGGTTATGGAGGATTAACTATCTTAGAGGAGTTTAGAAAAAAACTACCCGAGTATGATTATGTTTACCTTGGAGATAATGCTCGAACGCCATATGGAACACGTTCGTTCGAAGTAGTGTATCAGTACACACTGGAATGCGTAAAGAAACTAGCCAAGATGGACTGTGAGTTAATTATTTTGGCTTGCAATACAGCCTCGGCAAAAGCACTACGTACGATTCAACAAAAAGACTTACCAATACTATTTCCGCAAAAACGAATACTAGGGGTAATTCGCCCAACAGTAGAACAACTAGACACTTGCACCCAATCTAAACATGTTGGCATTTTGGGAACGGAAGGCACCATTCAATCTCAATCGTATACTATAGAGATAAATAAACTATATCCGCATATTACAGTAGTGGATCAAGCTTGTCCGATGTGGGTGCCTCTTATTGAAAACAATGAACATGAAAGTGATGGTGCTGATTTTTTTGTGCATAAGTATCTTTCAAACTTACTTAACAAAGACAAATTTATTGATGCGATTGTATTGGGATGTACACATTACCCATTGTTATTGAAAAAAATTAAGCACATCTTACCGTCACATATCAATATTATCTCTCAGGGCGAAATTGTTGCTCAAAGTTTAGAGAACTATCTTTTGCGTCATCCTGAAATAGAGACAAAATTAGCTAAAAACCACCAATGTATGTTTTATACTACTGAATCTGAGCTTAAATTTATTTCCTCCGCCTCCATCTTCTTAAAAGAAACGATAAAAGCAGAAAGAATTTCGCTGTAATAATCAAAATTATAGTACAGATAAAAATATTCTGACTACCTTTGCATCCTCAAATAAAAACTATATGCAAAAGATTAGAAATATTGCGATTATTGCACACGTTGACCACGGAAAAACAACATTAGTTGATAAAATGTTATTAGCGGGTTCACTGTTCAAAGAACACGAAAAAGTGGGAGAATTAATTATGGATAATAATGACCTTGAGCGAGAACGAGGCATTACAATTGTATCTAAAAATGTTTCTATCCGCTATAAAGATTACAAAATTAATATCATTGACACTCCTGGTCACTCCGATTTTGGTGGTGAAGTAGAACGTGTGTTAAATATGGCTGATGGTGTGTTGCTATTAGTGGATGCATTTGAAGGTCCAATGCCACAAACACGTTTCGTGTTGCAAAAAGCCATTCAAATAGGTCTAAAGCCAATCGTTGTAATAAACAAAGTAGATAAACCAAATTGTCGCCCAGATGAAGTACACGAAGCGGTATTCGAACTCATGTTTAGTTTGGATGCTACAGAAGAACAACTAGACTTCCCAACTATTTATGGCTCTGCAAAACAGAACTGGATGTCTGACTCTTGGTCCAAACAAACAGATACTATTTTCCCTTTACTAGATGCTATCATTGAACATATTCCTGCTCCTAAAAAACTGGAAGGTACCCCTCAATTATTAATAACATCCTTAGATTATTCATCGTATGTAGGTCGTATAGCAATTGGACGCATTCATAGAGGCACATTAAAAGAAAATATGGATGTGGCTTTAGTTAAACGCGATGGAAGTATCGTAAAATCTCGAATAAAAGAATTAAATGTATTTGAAGGGTTTAACAAATTAAAAGTACCAAGTGTATCCTCAGGTGAAATTTGTGCGTTAATTGGTATTGATAATTTTGATATTGGCGATAGCATAACTGATCTTGAAAAACCAGATCCGCTACCTCCTATCGCTATAGACGAACCTACAATGAGTATGGTATTTACAATTAACGACTCTCCATTTTTTGGTAAGGATGGAAAATTTGTTACTTCACGGCATATTCACGAGCGTTTGATGAAAGAATTAGACAGAAACTTAGCATTACAAGTTGTAAAATCAGAAACAGCCGATTCGTGGAACGTATATGGACGTGGAGTACTCCACTTATCCGTATTAATCGAAACAATGCGACGCGAAGGATATGAATTACAAGTAGGACAGCCACAGGTTATTTTTAAGACAATTGATAATGTAAAACATGAACCTATTGAATTATTAACCATAAATGTACCAGAAGAAGTTTCTGGTAAAGTAATTGAGTTAGTTGCCGTGCGTAAAGGAGAAATGACTATTATGGAACGTAAAGGTGATCGCGTACACATGGAATTTATGATTCCCTCTAGGGGGATTATTGGCTTACGAACCAATATGCTAACGGCTACAGCAGGTGAAGCTGTAATGGCTCATCGTTTTATAGAATATGCTCCTTACAAAGGTGAAATTGAGAGAAGAAGCAATGGATCAATTATTGCAATGGAAAGTGGTACTGCATTTGCGTATGCTATTGACAAATTACAAGATAGAGGAAAGTTCTTTATTTTTCCTCAAGACGAAATATACGCTGGACAAGTAGTTGGTGAAAATTCTAAAGAAGGAGATATGGTGGTAAATGTAACGAAATCGAAGAAACTAACGAATATGCGTGCATCTGGTTCGGATGACAAAGTACGCATCGTTCCTCCTATTGTATTTAGTTTAGAAGAGGCTTTAGAATACATTAAAGAAGATGAATATGTTGAAATAACACCAAATTCAATGCGATTGCGAAAAATTCTTCTTGACGAAAATGACAGAAAAAGAGCGAAAGCAAAATAAAATCAATGAATGTCGTATACCTAGCTCTAGGAAGTAATATTGGGAATAAAAAGCGAATTCTATCGGAAGCGGAATCCCTTATTAACGAGAAAATTGGTACAGTTATACATGCGTCTTCAGTCCATACAACAAACCCTGAAGGATTTATTTCTACACACAAATTTCTTAATAAAGTAATTTGTGTGTATTCTATTTTAAGTCCACAAAAAATCTTAGAGACCATTCTCGAAATCGAAAAAAAACTTGGAAGGAATGCCAAATCTATAGATGGAAACTACCAAGATAGAACAATTGATATTGACATTTTATATTATAATGATTCTATTATTAACGTTGAAACCCTAACAGTTCCTCATCCACATTTGCATACACGAGTGTTTGTATTAAAACCCCTTTTAGAAATAGCCCCAGAATTGATACATCCAATTCTTCAACTATCTACAAAACAGATGCTTTTAAGACTTGAAAAGGAAGACTAACGAATAATCATAAACTTAGTTGAGCCATGCTCTGTGCCATCGGCATTAACAGAAAATACATAATACACACCAGAGCCAACAGGATGATTGGCAAAATTCATCCCATCCCACACAATTGATCCCCCAGTAGCTACACCAGAAAAGACCAACAAACCTGACTGATCAACAATACGAACTTCTGTGTTGGCAACTAACCCTCTAACAGTAATTAGCCCCTGAAAATCGGGTCGTATAGGATTAGGAAATACTTCTACTTTTTCAAAACTTTTTTTTCCTACTGTAGCATCTGAACGATAAGAAATTAGACCATCCTGTGTAGAAAAAAACACTTCCCCAGTTTCTTCTTGAATAACGATGGATTCAATTTTATTCGAAGACAATGGACTATTATCTACAGTAAAATGATGAATTGTTTCCCGACCATTTGCTGACAATAGATATACTCCTGAATTGCCTGTGCCTATCCATTTTCTATTAGCTGCATCAATTGCTATAGCACGTATTTCTTCATTATCTAATAAATAATCAGCCAATATTGTACCATCATTCCTAGGGATTTTAACCCTAGTACATGTATATGTGTTGTCAAATACTTTACTCACATTGGTCATCAACAATGGACCTTTATCTGTTCCAAGCCACACTGTTCCATCTTTATCTTCAGCTATCGAATAAAAATAAGAAGGGACAATAACATTTCCATCTCTATCAGTAAAAGAAGTATAAAAACGAGTTCTATCATCCGACTCATCTAAAATGGTTCCATTATCATCTATCACAAAAATTCCTCTCCCTGAACTTGTAGACGAAACAATCCACTTTTGACCCCGAGAATGCAATAATAAATGCCTTAACAGAAATTTATTTGCTAAACTAGGATAATTGAAAGAATGCCATTTTCCATCATAAGTTTTCATTTTTAAACCTTTACTAGCAAGAGAATTAACCATCCATAAATTTTTATTTTTATCAAAAACTAATCCATCTATTCTATAAAAATTATGATTGCTCGGCTCTGCCGTTTCTAACGCACCTTCTGTATTTAAACCATTAAACAATTGAGTAGCCACACCATTTTCAAACACATACACCCCTTCTCCCCATGTACTAACATATAATTTATTCTTATCCACAGGATCAACTGCTATAGAAACCACATCTGCAAACCAATAAGAATACTGTAACACTCCCGAATTTTCGGATGTATATTCAGTCCATTTTTCATCCTCAAATAATAAAACTGCTCCAGGTATACTATATCTATCATCCCAACTTTTGCCAGGAGCAACCAATATTCTACCATTGTTATAATACATCTTTTGAGCAGTACTTAAATACGGAGATGACGGCTTATATCTACCTAATACCCCTTCCCCTTTTTTATACCGAAGAAGTGCTGATGTCTTTGATGCAATCCAATAAACACCTTCTGTATCATCGTACCACGAATCAGATACTACTATGTCAGTCAGTTGTTCTACGGTTAAATCTTTCGTATAACACAACAAGGAATTGGAAGCATTTATAATAAAATGGTTACCTATCGTTTGAATAGAAATAGCTAGCTGTGCATCATTAGCGTAAAACACTAGCCATTGACCTTCTTCATACACATATACATTCTCATTATTTTTGGCGACATAAAACTTATTATTAAATACATCCATATCTCTAAATAACTGCGAATCATCAGGCAAACTCATAGCAACCAACCAATTTTCAAAATTCAATAAATTTACACCTTGTTTAGGGGCTTTTTTAATAGATTCACTGGTAAGTGCATATAAATACGTTTCATCGGAATTTACAGCATATACTGCAGACATAGTGGCATTATCTCCAATGATATAGGTATTGGCAATTTCCTTTTTAGCTAAGTTTAATACCATAATTCCAAAATCACACGAAAAGTACGCTAAACCTTGATCAAAATAAATATGATTAACTTTTTTGCTTACTGTCATATTTTTTCGATACAAATCAGCAATATTATAGATACCTCCCTTCTGATCAATAATATCTATATTGGAGTTTGTATATACCACTATTAGCAAATTACTAATCTCATCATAAGCTAACAACGAAACTTCATTTGAGTTCAATCCCGACAGTTTAGAATAGGTTTGAATAGAAAAATCTTTTTTGTCCACCGAAAACAATTTATTATCTGCTATAGCATACACTTTCTTAGGTGTTACTACAACATTGGTCGTAGAATTATATGAAAAGTGCATACGCCACTCTCCCACAGCAATCTGAGAGAATACGATACTAGAAAAAAATAGAAATGGAAACAAAAAGATGATTTTTCGCATACTATAAAGATTTATTTGCTTTGATTTAAATAATATGATTTTGTTGCAAAAACATAAATAAACTTTCCATGGCTCTAGCCCGATGACTAATTGTATTTTTAACTTCTTCAGATAATTCTGCAAAAGTCTGTTGATATCCAGATGGTTGAAAAATCGGATCATATCCAAATCCATTTTTTCCTTTTGGTTCATTAACAATAGTACCCTCAATTATACCCTCAAACACATACTCTCTTCCCTCTAACACACACGCAATCACAGTTTTAAAACGTGCTGACTTATTCGGAAATGGGTTAAGATTTTTTAGCAATAATTCATTATTGGACTGATAATTTTTTTCTTCTCCCGCATAACGTGCTGATAAAACGCCAGGTTCACCATTCAACGCAACTACCTCCAAACCCGTATCATCAGCAAAACAATCTTTGCCAAAACGATTGTAAATAAATCGAGCTTTATACAATGCATTCCCTTCGATAGTAGGTTCATTCTCTGGAATATCCTCTCTAAAGTTCATATCTTGTAAACTCAAGATTGATAATTTATCCCCAACTATTTGCTGAATCTCTTCTAATTTATGTTTATTATTTGTAGCAAAAATAAATGTATGTTTCATCCTAATTCAAAATATCAAGTTTTACCTTACAAAAATACCTTTATATTCGGATTTATAAAACTATTTAGACAAAAAAGCCATCCTTACAAAAGGATGGCTTAAATTTAATTACCAAAACCAATTAAAACGCACTAATAATTGCTTTAAAGTCAACTGCTTTAAGCGATGCTCCACCAATTAATCCTCCATCTACATCTGGCTTAGAAAATAACTCTGCTGCATTTCCTGCATTACAACTACCTCCATAAAGGATACTAGTGCTATCAGCTACTTCTTTGCCATATTTATCTGCAATTAAACTACGAATAAAAGCATGTATTTCTTGTGCTTGTTCTGAGGTTGCAGTTAATCCTGTTCCAATAGCCCATACAGGCTCATAAGCAATAACTATTTTACCAAAATCTGTAGCAGACAAATTAAAAACTGAACCTTCTAATTGGGCTTTTACTACTTCATTTTGTTTATTTGCTTCACGTTCTTCCTTTAATTCGCCAATACAAAATATAGGTGTAAGTTCATTTTTTAATGCAAGCAATACTTTATTTCTTAAAATTTCAAAAGTTTCGCCATAATAAGCTCTTCTTTCTGAATGTCCCAAAATCACATAATTAACGCCTGTAGATTTAATCATAGAAGCTGAAACCTCTCCAGTATAAGCCCCTGATTCTTTATCAGCACAATTTTGAGCCGCTACTTTTATAGGTGATTTTTTTACAGTTTCTACTACTGTTGCTAAATGAATAAAGGGTGTGCCAATTACAACATCACAGTTAGGTGTTGTTCCTACCAAAGCATCCTTTAACTCCGTTGCTAATGCAATACCCTCTTGTAGGGTTTTGTTCATTTTCCAGTTTCCTGCTACAATGTTTTTTCTCATTTTCGTTTTTGTTTAATTTGTTTTATTATGAATCGTTGATTTTTTATCTAACACATATATTAGAGCTACAGGTATACTAAATAATAAAAGTAACCACACTACCGTCTTCCATAAGTGAGGATAATTCACATCAATAAATACAGTATCCTCTATCGGGGCTGAAAAATCGGGAAGATTTGCACAATGCCACTTATTATACACGGTTGCATTTTTCACCAACAATACACCTGGATTTGTTCTTATAATGGTTTTCAGTGTTACCTCATCAGAAAATGCTATTGGATAATTTGCCCCTGTTAGCGTTCTAAAATTTTCTACTGCATCGCCAAAAGATGACGTTAGGCAATAAAACGAATATCCATTTTGTTGTGCATAAGCATACAACTTGTTTATCTTATCAGAATAACACTGACTATAATCTTCTAACTTAGAGCTTATCACTAAAAAAGTATAATTACTATCTTCCAATACAATATCTGTAATATCCTCTCCTTGATAATCAATTGAAAAATCATGTATTGCAGGACGAAAACCTTTTGATATAAGTACGGATTGTTGTTTCACAAATGTCCAAGTAGAATCTCCTGTTGGAAAATTATCTAAAGTGAACTCCTTTTGCTTTCCTTCTTTTTCGTATATAAAGGTAGTGAGATATTCATCCTGTGGGGCATTCTCTGGAATGGTCATTCCTTCAATGATATTTGCTCCAATTTTATACGGACGAAAATCAAATATTGGCAACCGCATATACCCATACACAGAAACAGCAACACTAAACAATATAGCAAAACCACTCATCATCCATTGTGTTCTGTTTGCCAGATGAATCTTTTCCTCATTACGAAAAATAAAAATAGTGATAATCAAAATAGAAAATAAGATATTTTTGTAAAAGGTCGTCCAATTATCAATAATCCAAGCATCGCCAAAACATCCACAATCGGCTACTGGATTAGCAATAGCAATGTATAAAGTAAGGGGAGTCATAAAAGCCATGAAAAACAACGCCAACCATGATGTTTTTTTAATATGTACCCCTAATACTAGGTTAGCTCCAATAAGAAACTCTAATGCAGCCAACGCAATAGCCAAAAATAGTGCCAACGGAGCCAGCGAAGTAAAGCCAAAGGCTATAAAATAATCTTCAAATTTGTACATCGAACCAAGTGGATCCACAGCCTTAACAAAGCCTGAAAACATAAACACCAGTCCAAATAAAATTCTACAAATAAATAACACTAATTGTTTCATCTCTAAGATTCGTAATGCAATTTAATTAATCCAAATATGGCATAATTAATCATATCAAAATAGTTGGCATCCACCCCTTCTGATATTAACGTTTTCCCATCGTTATCTTCAATTTGTTTTGTTCTGTATATCTTCATCAGTATTAAATCTGTATACGAACTAATACGCATACTACGCCAAGCTTCGTCATAATCATGATTTTTATCCATCATCAAATCGAAAGCTTTTTGAGCATAGCCATCGTAGATTACCAAGGCTTTTTCTGCTGGTAAATCATCTACTTCTGCAACACCTAACTCTAACTGTATCAAACCAATAATACCATAATTTACTATAGCTATAAATTCAGCACGAATATCTTCCTCAATTTTTGAAGTACCCTTTATTTCAATACTCCTTATACGATTGGCTTTAATAAAAAGCTGATCTGTAATAGATTTTGGACGCATTATACGCCAAGCCGCACCATAATCTTTTAATTTTTTTGAGAAAACATCCCCGCACGTTGCAATACTATGTTGATATTGGTCTTCTGTTGTCATGGGTTAAATACGTTGATAATAAGCCACAAAGTTACACTTTTTCAATCAAAACAAAAATAGAATTTATTATTAAAAAAAATCTTCAACATTTTTTACTCCTTATACCAACTTGCATACATAGCATAATTATGAGCTATGCGTTGATTAATTTCTTTTGATTGCTCTGGGTCAACAGCTTTCACAAATTTTGCAGGCACACCAGCCCAAATAGTATGTGGCTCAATAATAGTGCCACTTAATACCAAGGCACCAGCGGCTACAATAGCCCCTTCTCCTACTACTACATGATCGAGTACCGTACTACCCATACCTATTAGAGCATAGTCTTTAATGCTTGCTCCATGAATCGTAACATTATGTCCAACAGAAACGTAATTACCTATTTCTATCGTAGATTTTTGGTACAATGTATGTAAAACTGCCCCGTCTTGAATATTTACATGATTACCTATTTTTATTGTATTAACATCGCCACGTAATACAGTATTAAACCACACGCTACAACCTTCTCCAAGCGACACATCACCCACAATCGTGGCATTTTCTGCCAAGTAACAGTCTTTACCTATGCTTGGATTAAATCCTCTAACTGATTTTATTAAAGCCATTGTTTTTTTATTTAAGTTCGTATTTTACAATCATTTCCAAAGTTTCAACATCTATTTTTTTTGCTAAAATCTTTTTATTCTTATCCATCACATACATCATGGGTGTAGTAGAAGCATCATAAAGCTCCCAAAACCGAGAAACTCGGTTTGGATCCCAAACATTCGTAAATGCTTGTAATTGATTTTTTTCAATAAAATCAGACCATTCTTTCTTATCTAAAAGCATATATACAGCTACAATATTGATTCTTTTATCATTTTTATATTTCTCATAAAAACTACGTAATAATGGTGTAACCTTCTTACAATGACCACAATCTGGCTCAAAAAAATACAATACCGTCAGCTGTTCTCCGAACATGGAATAAAAATCAGAGTACTCCCCTTTTTCATTAGCTAAATACATATTAGAAGCCTTCATACCTACCAAGGACGTTTCTATCTTTTTAATTTCTTTTCGTAAACTTTCAATTAAAGTAGAATCTGCCCAAGTCGCCTTTCCTGTTAAATAATACCTATTGCCCAATTCTACCATAAGCTTGTCCATTCCCATCATAGTACTCTTAACACCATAATTAAGCATAAAACTTGTCATCATCTGAAACGTTTTATCATTCCCTTTACTTTTTTCAACTAAATCAATCGCTGCAGGAACAATGGAGTCTGGATGTTGCACAAGTACCCTATTTAGATAGGTTTCTAAATTACTAACAATATACGGAGTATTATACGTACGAATATCAGAAAAATTAACATTGTCAAAGTAATGTTTTTTGTAAAATAAATAACGCATCACCTGTTTCAGACTATCACTTGTTGCCTGATTTTCAACATCTTCTGGCATATCTGGTATACGTAAACCTTTAATAAAAACAGAGACCATACCAGTGGGATAGTTAGCAATGAGCTCATTTTGCTGTGTAAGTAACTGTTGACTTAAAGCCTCCAACTCTTTTTCTACTTGTTTTTTAGTATCGTCATCCACCGTCGCTTTTAGTTGTTCTTGTTTACGACCATAATCCTGTTGCAATGTGGTTAAAAAACGCATATACTGAAAAAAATCTTTTGTTTGGCTTGCTCCACTAAACTGAAGATTTGCTGGCAAATGTAACGTATCTCCTTTCACCGAAATATGCTGTTCATTCCCAACCATAAAATCAACATATTTGCCATCCGTAAAATACAACATAAACAATCCCTCATCTAAGGGCTTTGATCCTTGAAAAACGCCACGCCCTTTTGTGTCCAACACAATAGAATCGTTGGAATATGGCTTACCCATAACATATCTTCCCAAATACACTTTCTCACTTTTTAGGTGAGGCAAATTGAGTTCAATAGAATAAGCTTTAATCTCTTTCTTTTGTGCTACAACTAACAATGGGAGTAGAATAATACATACTATCAAACAATATTTTTTCATGATGCTTTTAATTTAATTTCTTTCTATAAAATTATGTATCTCATTAATTTGTTATTTTATTTTTTAACCATACTCGTTCTTCTTCTGTCAAATAGGGCGATAATTCATCAAATACTTTTTGTTGATATTGTTCTAGCCAGATAAGTTCCTCCTCTGTCAACATCGTTTTATCTATAATCTGCATATCAATAGGACACAACGTTAGCGTCTCAAAACACAAAAATCTACCACTCCTATCATTACCCACTTCCTTGACTAACATTACATTTTCAATACGCATCCCATACTCGTTTTCTTTATACAAACCAGGTTCATTCGTAATTAACATACCAGGCTGCAATGCCACTTGTACTGCACGAGGACTAATTGAAGCATAACCTTCGTGCACATTCAGACAATGCCCTATACCATGTCCAGTGCCATGTGCATAATCGTAGCCATCTTTCCACAAAAACTGACGAGCTAAAGCATCTAACTGAAACCCCTTTGTCCCTTTTAAAAATACAGCTTGTGCCAATGCAATATGACCTTTTAATACCAAGGTTACTTCTTTTTTTTGCATAGAAGACAATTCGCCTAAGCCAATAACACGTGTTGTATCTGTAGTACCATGAAGATAATGTGTTCCCGTATCTACCAATAGTAAGCTCTCTTTTCTAACTAATTGATTACTAGAAATAGCATAATGACAAATAGCAGCATTTTGTGCAAACGCAACAATTGATTTAAAACTTTCACACACAAACTCCTCTTGTTTCTCCTTCAGTTGAGTTATTTTTTTTGCAATTAAATCCTCAGATAATGTATTGGATAAGGCTAATTCAGTTTCAATCCATTGCCATAACTTAACCCAGACTACACCATCCTTACGCATAGCACGCCTACAACCTTCTATTTCTACTTCATTTTTGATTGCTTTTAATTGTGCAATAGGAGAAGAAACATTAATCTTTTTATTGGATGCATCAAGAGCCTCAATCATAGCTGCATTCACCATCGTTCCATCAAATAATACGTTGGCATTTCGTATTGATTGCAAATACGATAAAATAAATTCATAGTCATATACCATCACTCCACACGACGAAAAATACGAAAACAGCAATGCATTGCAGACTTTTCTATTCAAAAATACCACACATTGATCATGAGTTATCAACATATACGCCTTAAAAACAGGATTATATGCAATATCACTCCCTCTGCAATTCAGCAACCAAGCTATTTCATCCAAAGCAGACAATAAATAACTAGTAGCTCCCAATAAAGACATTTTGTCTCTTACTCTTTTTAACTTGGATTCTACATATTCACCAACAAAGTGCTGATCTAATATAAAGGGTAATTGAAAAGCAGCCTTTGGTCTATTTATCCATAGCTCATCTATCGGCTGAAAGGAAAGATTAAGTTCTACATTGCGTTTTTTACATAATTTACAAATTTTTGTATAGTGATTATACGAAAACAAGGAAGCGTCTATTCCAAGAATATTCCCTTCTATAATGCACTGCTCAATCCATGTAAAAAAATCGACGACCCCATCCACTCCCTCTACAAAAAGATGAATGGGCGTATTTTTTATTTCTTGTTTTGCCTGAATTGCGTAACGTCCATCTGTCCATAATCCTATAAAATCTAAAGTTACTACCAATGTCCCTGCGGAACCAGTAAAACCTGAATAAAATTCTAAATAAGCATCCGACTTACTTATATATTCGTTCTGATGCATATCGGCATGTGGAATCACACATACTGATATACCACATCGTTGCATGCTTTGTTGCAACAATTTTAATCTGCTAGTCGGTGTAGTTATACTATTCATTTATACAAATTTGACCAACAAAATTACATTAATTTATTGTAATTACATCTAGCTTTTTCAATCAAAAACCCTATAAAAACATTTTTTGACATTTTTTTAAAAATAGAATACAAAAAAAAGATGAATAAATATTTGTCAATCAAAAAATGATTCTGTATTTTTGTCCCCTCAAAATTATACATCATTATTAAAAACAAGAAGAAATGATTATTGTACCAGTTAAAGAAGGCGAAAACATTGAAAGAGCCCTAAAAAAATTTAAAAGAAAATTTGAAAAAACAGGAGTAGTAAAAGAACTTAGAAACCGTCAAGCTTTTACTAAACCTTCTATTGAAAAAAGACAACAAAAAATTCACGCAGTCTACGTACAAAAACTTCACTTAAGCGAAGAATAATTTTTGTATTTCTAGCATAAATGTTGTACATTTGTTTCTGAGAAATAGACACTCATTTGTATGACAAACGAATTCATAGATTATTTACAGTATGAGAGGAAATATTCTTCTCATACTGTTCTTGCATATAAGGAAGATCTTCTGCAATTTGAACAATTTGTCTGTGCCCAGACCAACATGTGCGATTTTACTTCCATCGATGCCTCTTTGGCAAGAAATTGGATAGTTTCACTAAAGCAATCTACATATAGTGTTGCTAGTATCAATAGAAAAATATCCTCACTTAAATCTTTTTATACCTACTGCAAAAAAAAAGGAATACAAACAACCAATCCTTTTCTCCGCATTCATGCTCTAAAAAACAAAAAGAGACTACCTCAATGCATAAAGACAACTGAAATGGAAGAATTACTTTCAAGTGAAGATATTTTTACAAAATCGGCATTTGAAAATTCTCGAGATAAAATTATCATTGAATTATTTTACCATACTGGCATGCGAAGAGCAGAATTAATCAACCTAAAAGATTGTGATTTCAATTTATTTTCCTTAACTTTGCGTGTAACTGGAAAGGGAAATAAGCAGAGGCTTATTCCTTTTAGTAATTCACTCAAAGAATCAATTACTAAGTATTTGGATATGAAGAGAAAAACTTTTGAAAACTCTTCCGATAACTTTATCGTAAATAATAAAGGAGGACAAGCATACCCAATGTTAATTTATCGTATTGTGCAAGATTATATCGGAAAAGTTAGCTCAATATCAAAAAAAAGCCCTCATATCATTCGACATACATTTGCAAGTGCACTACTAAATAATGGAGCTGAAATAAATGCCGTGAAAGAGCTACTCGGACATGCAAACTTAGCCGCAACACAAGTATATACACATACAACATTTGAACAATTAAAAAAAATATATAAACAAGCTCATCCAAGAGAATAACTAAAAAAAATACAATTATGGAAGTAAAAATTCAAAGCATTAAATTTGACGCCTCAGAAAAATTAGAAGCGTATATTCAAAAAAAAGCCACAAAACTGAATAAAAAAGATGATTCCATTTCATTAATAGAAGTAATACTTAAAGTAGTAAAACCAGAAAGCATCGAAAATAAACAAGCCGACATTAAGGTCTTTGCTCCACAAGCAGAATTATTTGCAACCAAGACAAGCAATACTTTTGAGCAATCAGTTGACGAAGCCCTAGAGGCAATAGAACGCCAATTAGAAAAATACAAAGAAAAAAAATCAGTTAAATAGTTTTTTTTACAATTTGTTTTGGTATTCCAAAAAAAAGCTCTACATTTGCAAGCCGTTTTAGCAAGATTTTTGTTAGAACGGCTTTTTAGCCGAAAAATGCCTTCATAGCTCAGTTGGCCAGAGCACGTGATTTGTAATCTCGGGGTCGTGGGTTCGAATCCCTCTGAAGGCTCAAGGTATACGGGCAGTTACCAGAGTGGCCAAATGGGGCTGACTGTAACTCAGCTGTCTTTCGACTTCGGTGGTTCGAATCCATCACTGCCCACAAAATTGCGGAAATAGCTCAGTTGATAGAGCATTAGCCTTCCAAGCTGAGGGTCGCGGGTTTGAGTCCCGTTTTCCGCTCT
>JAAYPI010000001.1 GCA_012519885.1 Bacteroidales bacterium | reverse complement strand
GTGCTGAGATAAAAGACATCCCTGCAAACAAGAAAAGAGCGAGAAAAGTGTACAGCTTTTTCATTAGTAAATAAGGTTTTAGGTTTAATTCAGAAGCAAAGGTATATAATTAATTTATAATTTTCCTAAATTTTAACATAAAAAATAAGGGCATCGGAGAGATTGAGTAGAAATTCCGATGCCCTTGGGATTAATGAACGCAAAAAACATTAATCTTTTTTCTTTTCTAAATAATGGTGTATTTGTTTGGCAACATCTCTACCCGAAGCGATACTTCTTACCACAAGTCCAGCTCCATAAATAGCATCGCCAGCAGCAAATACCTTTGCATACGATGTTTCCATTGATTTTGATACAGCAATATTTTTTCTGCCATCTACAGCTAAGTTAAGTTGTTCAACTAAACCTTCTTGTACGGGATGCACAAAACCCATTGCTAAAAATACTAAATCGGCTTGTATTACGTCAACATTACCTGTTCTGATTAATTGCAAACGTCCGCTTTGGTCCTTTTCCCATTTCACTTCTTCTACTTCTACGGCTGTAACTTGACCATTTTCGCCAATAAATTTGCGTGTATCTAGTGCCCATCTGCGTTCACAACCTTCTTTGTGAGAGCTTGATGTTTTTAGTACAAATTGGTAATAGGGCCATGGCGAATCGGGATTGTCGCTAACAGGAGGTTTTGGCATAATTTCTATCTGTGTAATTTTTGCAGCTCCTTGTCTGTTGGCTGTTCCTACACAGTCAGAACCTGTATCACCACCACCAATTACTAGCACATGCTTTCCCTTAGCAAAAATTCTTTCTTCTTCTGGTATTACGGCTTCAGATACTACTCTGTTTTGTTGTTGCAAATAGTCAAGGGCAAAGTGTATACCTTTTAGGTTGCGACCTTCTACTTGAATATCGCGCGGTTGACCAGCACCTATAGCAATACAAATAGCATCGTATTCTTCTACTAATTTTTCGATGGATACATTTACTCCTATATATGCGTTGCACACAAATTTGATACCTTCTTCTTCAAGAATAGCCAATCGGCGATCAATAATTTTTTTATTTAGTTTGAAATCAGGAATGCCAAACCGTAATAATCCACCTATTGCTTCATCTTTTTCGTAGACAGTAACTAAATGACCTCTTTTGTTTAATTGGTTAGCACATGCTAAACCAGTAGGACCTGAACCAATAACGGCTACTTTTTTCCCTGTACGGGTTTTAGGTGGTTTTGGCACTACATAGCCTTCTGCAAAGGCATGTTCGATAATGGATACTTCGTTTTCGCGAATGGTAACGGGCTCTTTGTGTATATTAAGCACACATCCATGCTCGCATGGTGCAGGACACACTCTACCTGTAAATTCAGAAAAATCATCGGTGCTTTCTAATACTTCAAAAGCTTCTCTCCATTTTCCTAAATATAATAAATGTTGCCATTCTGGTTGGATATTGCCTAATGGACAACTCCACGTGCAAAATGGTATACCACAATCCATACACCTAGAGGCTTGTAACTGACGATCTTCTTCGTTTAAAGTCTGCTCTACCTCGCCATAGTCTGCTACACGTTCGTGTACAGGTCTATAGCCAGCGTCTTTTCGTTTGATTGTATAAAATGCTTTTGGATTTCCCATAATTGTAAAACTTAAATGTTGTATGAATTGCCTAAATTAATAATCACGTTGCACATCGTTAATTTTTGCTTGTAATTGACGCACTTTTTCATCGTGAAGTACTTTTTTGTACTCAATAGGCATAACCTTGATAAATTGTTGTTGGTAAATATCCCAATTATCTAGCATTTCTTTTGCTAATGGACTTTTGGTATAATCATAATGTTTAGCAATATAACCAACTAATTCTTTATTGTCTTCTGCATTTTCTATGAGGGATAATTCTACCATTTCCATATTACAGAAATAATCAAAATCTCCATTTTTATTCCATACATAAGCCACACCACCACTCATACCAGCAGCAAAGTTTCTACCTGTTGTACCGAGTACCACAGTTCTACCACCAGTCATATATTCGCAACAGTGATCGCCTGTTCCTTCTACAACCGCTATTGCACCACTATTACGCACACAAAAACGTTCGCCCACAGCACCATTAATATATACTTCGCCAGTGGTTGCCCCATACAATAATGTATTTCCAGCAATGATGTTTTTGTGAGGTTCGAACAAACTTTCTTTTTCAGGAACTACAATAATAGTACCGCCCGACAATCCTTTTCCTAAATAATCATTCGCATCTCCATACAGAGTAAATCGCATACCTTTAGTTAAGAAGGCTCCAAAACTTTGTCCAGCAGATCCAGTAAATGCAAATTGAATAGTGCCTTCTGGAAGTCCATCTTCTGCATATTTTTTTGCTATTTCACCAGCTAAAGTGGTGCCTATAGAACGATTAATATTTTTGATGATGTAATCTTTTTGAATGGATTTTCCTGATGCAATTGTTTCTTTCGCATCTTCCACCAACTGTGTATTTAAATTTGGTTCAATCTGATGGTTGGTTGCTGATATTTTTCTAATAGCATTATAATCAGCTTCTTTAGGGCGATATAATAAGCGAGATAAATCAATTTTTTCAATTTTTGGATTGTTCGTTTCAGTTTTTTGAATTAATAAATCTGAACGTCCAATTATTTCATCTAAACTGGTATATCCTAATTCAGCCAAATGCTCACGAACATTTTGAGCTAAGAATGTAAAGAAATTGATTAAATATTCCGAACGACCGATAAATCGTTTACGCAATTCTTCGTTTTGAGTGGCTACTCCCATTGGACAAGTGTTTACATGGCATTTGCGCATCATCACACAACCTAATACAATGAGTGCACTAGTAGCAAATCCAAACTCTTCAGCACCTAGCATTGCTTGAATGACAATGTCGCGTCCTGTTTTCAATTGACCATCTACTTGTAAGGATACATTGCCACGTAAATTATTGATAATCAACGTTTGTTGTGTTTCGGCAATCCCTATTTCAGAAGGTAACCCAGCATGACGTATAGAGCTAGCAGGACTTGCTCCCGTTCCACCTTCGCATCCACTAATCGTTATCATATCAGCTTTTGCTTTGGCAACACCCGCAGCAATAGTACCAACACCTGTTTCGGAAACTAATTTTACACTAATACGTGCAGCTGGATTCACACTACGTAAGTCAAATATAAGTTGAGCCAAATCTTCGATAGAATAAATATCGTGATGAGGTGGGGGGGATATAAGCGAAATACCAGGTATTGAATGTCTTGTTTTCGCAATAATTTCGTCAACTTTAAAACCAGGTAACTGACCACCTTCTCCAGGTTTAGCCCCTTGTGCTATTTTTATCTGAATTTCGTCAGCATTTACCAAATAATTAGTAGTTACACCGAAGCGTCCAGAAGCTACTTGTTTGATAGCACTACGAGCAGAAGTGCCATCGGGTCGTGGCAAAAATCTTTTAGGATCCTCTCCTCCTTCTCCTGTATTACTTTTTCCGTGCAATGTATTCATGGCAATAGCCAAAGCCTCGTGAGCTTCCGTACTAATTGAGCCATACGACATAGCCCCAGTTACAAAACGTCTAGTAATATTTTCGATAGGTTCTACCAAAGAAATATCTATAGGATTACGTTTATAATCAATCAAGTCACGAATAAACACTGTTTGTTCTTTTTCGTCCACATGACGCGTATATTCCTTAAATTTAGCATAATCACCTGTGCGGGTTGCTATTTGTAACTTGGCAATGGTTTCAGGATTCCAAGCGTGGTATTCTCCATTGCGTCTGTATGCGTATTGACCACTATTAGAAAGTAATTCTAATTCAGATGCAAAAGCTTGTTGATGACACGCTACGATATCTCGATGAATATCTTCTAATCCAATGCCTTCTAATTTTGTGATAGTTCCATGTAGATATTTGCTAAGCAACTCAGACGAAATACCTAAAGCTTCAAACAATTGTGCTCCACGGTAACTACGAATTGTAGAAATACCCATTTTAGAAATTACTTTTTTCAGCCCTTTATTTAAAGACTTTATGTAATTTTTTTCAGCTGTATGGTAATCTAATTGAATAGTTTTGCTCTTTACCAAATCGTTTATTACGGCATACGCCATATATGGATTAATAGAGCTTGCTCCATAGCCAATTAATAAAGCCATGTGCATAACTTCACGTGCATCTGCTGTTTCTACAACTAAAGCTGTTTGTACGCGTTTGCGTTTGTCTATTAAATAATTATGTACAGCAGCTACTGATAATAATGATGGTATAGGTGCTTGGGTACCGTTTACTGCTTTATCAGAAAGTATAATATAATTGTAATCTTCATCAACCGCTTTTTCGGCTGCTTGACACAAATTGTTAATAGCCTGTTCTAGTCCATCTACTCCATTTTGCAAGGTGTATGTGGCATCTAACGTAATGGTTCTAAAACCTTTATACGATAAATTACGTAAAATGTCAATATGTTGATTCGTTAGAATTGGACTACTGATTTGTACCATTTTACATAATTCAGGTGTTGGTTGCAATAAGTTATGGTTAATTACTCCCATATAACTGCTAGTAGCCATTACCAGTTCTTCCCTAATAGGGTCAATAGGAGGGTTGGTTACTTGTGCAAATTGTTGTCTGAAATAATTGTAAAAAAGTTGTTGCTTAGACGAAAAAGGAGCTAGTGGCGTATCATTTCCCATAGAACTGACAGGTTCATTTCCATCTTGTGCCATAGGAGTTAATATTGCTTCCACATCTTCTTTGTGATAGCCAAATAGACGCAATAATTGTTGAAAATTTGGTACATCATTTTTTGGATGACGCCCAGAACTTATTTGGTCTAGTTTTATTCTATTTTTAGATAGCCATTCACCATATGGAAACATAGATGCCAATTCAGCTTTAATTTCTTTGTCTCGGTAAATTTCTTTCTTTTCTGTATCTATCAGAATCATTTTGCCTGGTTGCAAACGTCCTTTTTCTTTAATTTCACTAGCTTCAAATGGTAATACGCCTGTTTCAGATGCAATTACCATCATATTGTTATGTGTAATTAAAAAACGTGCTGGACGCAATCCATTTCTATCTAGCATACCACCAGCGTAGCGACCATCAGCAAATAGCAATGTAGCTGGACCATCCCATGGTTCCATCAAAATACTGTGGTATTCGTAAAATGATTTTAATTCTGTGGATATAGGATTTTTATCGTTAAAACTTTCGGGCACAAGCATTGCCATAGCATGAGGTAAACTCATCCCTGCCATAACAAAGAATTCCAACGCATTATCTAACGATGCACTATCACTCATATTCGGTTGAATGATAGGAGATATTTGAGTAATATCAGAGATAAATTTAGGGTCGAGCACGCTTTCTCTAGCTTCCATCCAACGTCTATTACCTCTAATAGTGTTTATTTCACCATTGTGTCCTAACATACGGAAAGGTTGAGCCAAATCCCATGTTGGGAACGTATTGGTAGAAAAACGTGAGTGTACCAATGCCATAGCACTGGTAAAATTGATATTAGTTAAATCGGGATAATACAAACGTACTTGCATAGAAGTTAACATTCCCTTGTAAACTATATTTTTTGAAGATAAACTTGGAATGTAAAAATTACGTTTAGTAGCAATATCAGAATCAAGTATGTTTTTTTCTATTAATTTACGAACTAAATAAAGACGTATTTCCAAAGGCATTTTTGAAGGCATTTTTTCTACCACAAAAATTTGCTTTATATCAGGCTCGTTTGAGGCAGCACCTTCGCCTAACAATTGACTATTAACAGGCACATCACGTATGGCAAGTATAGATAATCCTTGTTCTAAAGCAATGGTTTCTAATCGGTTGAGTATATCTTTTTGTACTGTATTGTTTTTAGGTAAAAACACAAGTCCTGTACCATATCTTCCTCTTTCTGGAACGGCAATACCTTGTAAAAGAATAAACTCGTGAGGTATTTGTACTAGTATTCCGGCACCGTCACCGGTATTTTTCTCAGCCCCTTCAGCTCCTCTGTGTACCATGTTTTCGAGTACTTGTAGCCCTTTTTCAACAATAGAGTGAGATTTTTCGCCGTTGATATTAACGACTAAACCAACCCCACACGCATCGTGTTCATTTATTGGATCATACAGACCTTGCTGCTCAGGTATAATTGTTGCGTTTTTCATATAAATTTTGTTAAAAAAACGAATTATAAATGCCTATTTTGGTCAAGAATTCTTGACCAAAATAAGACATAAAAATAGTTTATTTGCAGATATAATCTGCTTAAAATTAGCGGATAAACAATAATTCTCTATATTTTGGCAATGTCCACATTTCATCATCAACAATCATTTCTAAATCATCAATATGAGAACGTAGTTCGTCCATTACAGGAATTACGGTATCGTGGTATGCAATTGCTTTTTCTCTTTCAGATTCAATTTTGTTTGCAACCTTACGAGCACTTATTAGTTCTGTTGTTTTTTTAGCAATTTCGCTAATATGGTTCGCAATTGTTTTAATAATTGCACGGTCTTGTTCAGTCATAGATTTTGCTTCGTCAGCAGAGAAAATTGTACTGATTTTTGATACATTATCCAACAATAACGATTGATAACGAGAAGCCAATGGTAAAATATGATTCATCGCTAAATCACCGAGTACACGAGCTTCGATTTGAATTTTTTTAGTATAGGTTTCCCATTTTACTTCGCAACGAGAGTGTAATTCTACTTCGCTCAAAATATTTGTCTTTTTGAATAATTCAATAGATTGTTTGCTTAAATATGCATCAAATATTTTTGGAACGCTTGTTTCACAATCTAATCCACGCTTAGCTGCTTCTATTTTCCATTCGTCGCTATATCCGTTGCCATCAAAACGAATTGGTTTAGAAATAGTTATGTATTTTTTCAATACAGTTACAATAGCTTTTTCTTTCAACATACCGCTTGCAATTAATGCGTCAACTTCGGTTTTAAATTGTTTAAGTTGGCCAGCTACTGCAGTATTTAATGCCATCATTGCACCACCACAGTTAGCTGATGAACCAACTGCACGGAACTCGAAACGGTTTCCAGTAAATGCAAAAGGTGAAGTACGGTTACGGTCTGTATTGTCAAGTAAAATTTCAGGAATATGAGCCACACCTAATCTTATACCTACTTTGTCATCAAATATGATAGCTTCGTCGGTACTTGCTACTTCCATTTTGTCTAAGAAATTGGTAATTTGTTTTCCTAGGAAGACAGATACGATAGCAGGAGGAGCTTCGTTGGCACCTAAACGATGAGCGTTGGTTGCCGAGCTGATAGAAGCTTTTAATAAAGCATTGTTTTTGTAAACAGCCATTAATACGTTTACCATAAAGGTAATAAATTGCAAGTTTTCAATTCCTGTTTTACCTGGAGAAAGCAAATTAACGCCGGTATCAGTTCCGATAGACCAGTTATTATGTTTACCTGAACCATTAATGCCTTTAAAAGGTTTTTCGTGGAATAAAATTCTGAAATTATGACGACGAGCAATTTTCTTCATTACCGACATCAACAATAAATTGTGGTCGTTTGCTAAGTTGCTTTCTTCATAAATTGGAGCTAACTCAAATTGGTTTGGAGCAACCTCATTGTGTCTTGTTTTTGCAGGGATACCCAATTTTAATGATTCAATTTCTAAGTCTTTCATAAAAGCTAACACACGACTTGGAATTGCTCCAAAGTAGTGGTCTTCTAATTGTTGATTTTTAGCACTACTGTGTCCCATTAAGGTACGTCCAGTAAGCATTAAGTCAGGACGTGCTGCCCACAAAGCCTCATCAACCAAGAAATATTCTTGTTCCCAACCCAAAAAGCTAGTTACTTTGCTTACGTTCTCATCAAAATATTTACATACATCAACGGCAGCTTTGTTCAATACGCCGATTGATTTTAGTAGAGGTGTTTTGTAGTCAAGAGCTTCACCTGTGTACGAAATAAAAATAGTAGGGATACAAAGTGTATCGCCAACGACAAAAGCAGGAGAAGATGGATCCCATGCAGTATAACCTCTAGCTTCGAAAGTATTACGGATACCTCCACTTGGGAAACTTGAAGCATCAGGTTCTTGTTGTGCTAATAATTTTCCTGAGAAATCTTCGATTACTCCACCTATGTTATTGTAATCTAAGAAAGAATCGTGTTTTTCGGCTGTTCCGCCAGTAAGAGGTTGAAACCAGTGAGTATAATGAGTTGCACCCATTTCCATTGCCCATTGTTTCATACCTGTAGCTACACCATCAGCAATGCTTCTATTTAATGGTTCACCTTTATCTATTGAATTAATTAATATACCATAAGTGTTCTTTGAAAGGTAACGTTGCATCTTGTTACGATCAAATACATACTTGGCATAATAGTCAGTTAAACGTTCTTTACTTTCAGGTAACTGAACGGCTTTGCGTCTAAACGCTTCATCTAATACTTTAAACCTTAGTGTGTTCATACGTGTAAAAAATTAGTTATTATTTTAATAGAATTTTATTTGCTTTACATGATTCAATCATTTCTTCGGGCCATAATGATGCTTGGACTTCGCCAATATGTGCACATTTTAGAAAATACATACATAATCTAGACTGACCTATTCCTCCTCCGATAGATAAAGGAATTTTTTCATTAATTAGTTGACTATGAAAATCTAATTCTGTCCGATTCATGCATCCTTCTTCTTTTAGTTGATACAAGAGTGCTTTTTTGTCTACTCGTATTCCCATAGAGGATATTTCAAATGCACTATCTAATACTTTATTCCACAAAATGATATCTCCATTTAACCCTCTTAGTCCTTTGCTTGTTGGAGTAGACCAATCGTCGTAATCAGGAGCTCGTCCATCGTGTTTTTTTCCATCTGCCAATTTAGCTCCAATGCCAATTATAAAAACTGCACCGTATTTTTCAGCCACTTTTGTTTCTCGTTCTCTAGGGCTAAGTTCTGGGTACAAAGATAATAATTCTTCTGAATGAAAAAAGCGTATTTCACTAGGTAATGTAGGCGAAATATGTGGGTATTTTCCGTGAAGTTTCAATTCAATTGTTTTGAGAGCTTGATAAATCTTTTTAACTGTCGATTTTAAGAATTCAATAGTTCTATCTTCTTGGGTAATTGTTTGTTCCCAATCCCATTGATCAACGTATAATGAATGTAAATTATCCAATTCCTCATCAGCTCTAATGGCATTCATATCTGTATAAAGACCATATCCTGCAGGTATGTTGTAAGCACCTAATTTCATCCTTTTCCATTTGGCTAACGAATGTACTACTTCTGCACGTCTGTTGCCCATATCTTTTATTGGAAATGATACTGCACGTTCTGTTCCATTAAGATCATCATTAACTCCAGTTCCAGATAAAACAAACAGTGGAGCCGTAACACGACGTAGGTTTAGTTGATGCGTAAGTTCAGCTTGAAAATCATCTTTCAATTGTTTAATAGCCAATTCCATTTTTTCAGAATCAAGGCTAGGGGTATAGTTTTTTGGAATATAAAGTAACATAGTTACATCAATTTAGTTTGCGTTTTAGAAATCATTGAAAAAGAGAGGACTAAGGTTTTTTCAATAGCCCCCTCTTTGATAAAAGTTTAATTAGTTATAAGCAGCTTCACCATGTTCATATATATCCAAACCTTCTTCTTCTACTCGTTTGTCAACACGTAAACCTACTGTTTTCTTTAAGATAAAGAATAGAATAAATCCTGCACTTAATCCCCACGCTGCTACTGAAACTACCCCAATAAATTGTGATAATAGAGCTTGTGTTCCAAATCCATAGAATAAACCAGTAGATTGAGAAAATAAGCCAACAGCTAATGTGCCAAATGCACCTGTAATACCATGTACAGAGGCTGCACCAACGGGGTCATCAATTTTGAATACGTTTTCAATCAAACGAAGTGAGAATATCAATAATATACCCGCTAATAATCCGATAGCTACAGCACCCCATCCACTTACTACATCGCAACCAGCGGTTACAGCTACTAATCCGGCTAGTGTACCGTTGAGCGTAATACTCAATGATGGTTTTCCATATTTTATCCAAGATAATGCTAATGCAGATACAGTACCTGCGGCAGCGGCTAAGTTTGTGGTTAAGAATATATGCGAAATAGCTACTGCATTGGCTGTTCCACTAGCTGCTAATTGAGAACCAGGGTTAAATCCAAACCATCCTAGCCATAGGATGAATACTCCTAACGCACCAATTGTTAAGTTATGACCAGGTATAGCGTTTACTTTTTTACCTTTGAATTTACCCAAACGTGGTCCTAGCATGATGGCTCCTGTTAATCCAATCCAACCTCCTAAAGAGTGTACCGCGGTAGATCCAGCAAAATCATGGAATGGTTCAGCTAAGGTCGATAGCCATCCTCCTCCCCATATCCAGTGACCTGAGATAGGATAAATTATTGCTGAAATAACTACGCTAAAGATAACATAAGAAACAAAATGTGTTCTTTCTGCCATAGCTCCCGAAACTATTGTTGCAGCAGTTGCAGCAAATACAGTTTGGAAAATTAAAAATGCTTCGGAAGGAATTCCTCCTGACCAAATACCATCGGAATAAGGAATAAATGATCCTATAAATCCATTTTTTACACCAAACATAATTCCGAAACCGATAAGGAAAAACGCTAATGAACCAAAAGCAAAGTCAATTAAGTTTTTCATTAAAATGTTCACGGTATTTTTAGAACGGGTAAACCCTGCTTCTACTAATGCAAACCCTGCTTGCATGAAGAACACCAAAGCTGATGCTAATAATACCCACACTGTATCCAACGAAAAGATTAATTCTCCTATGGTATCAGTGGCTACAGTTAAACTGCTAGCTATCGAATCTGTTGTAACAACTGGAACAACGCTACTAATGCTGTCGCTCGCAATCATTATCGTATCTAATACTTCTGCCATTGTTGTAATTTTTAAATGTACATTTTAATTTTTTTATTTCTCTTTTTCGGCGTTGTAAAGAGCTATATCGCCTCTTTCGCCTGTACGAATTCTAATTGCATCTTCTACTGGAATAATAAATATTCTACCATCGCCAATTTCTCCTGTTTGAGCAGCTTTGATAATAGCGGCAACAGTTTTTTCAGCATTTTTATCGCGAACGATGATGGAAATTAGAATTCTTTCGATGTAGCTAGTGTCGTACACTACACCACGATAGATTCTGCCCTGACGTGATTTACCTACACCACGCACATCGTAGTAAGAGAACCATTCTATATCAACTTCAAGAAGAGCGTCTTTCACTTCTTCAAACTTAGTTTTACGGATAATCGCTTCAATCTTTTTCATAATTGTATGTATTAGTTGATGAAAATTTTATTTTGCTTTCTTAGAAATTCACACCTGTGGCAAAGAATATACCATCAGAAGTAGGGTTATAGGTAATTGTTCCGAACAATCCTACACTGTAATCAGTAGTAAGTTTTATTGTTTTAGCAGCACCTACACTGATGTTTACTACATTAAATCCGTCTTTACCTGAGTACATATTTGCACCATCTTGTTCAAGAGCAGCACCTAATGCAATACTTAAATCAGTTTCGCCAAGTGTATATCCATATCCAGCTTCAAAATAACTTGAATAAGCTTGTGTGTTAGAGGCTGTTTTGTTTGCACCATATAACATCGTATTTAAGCTTAGTGATATAGGTAGTTTTTCGACGTATTCGCTAAGTTCAACACCTACCCCAAGTTCCACAATATGGTTATCTGCATAGGTTCCAAAATAATCAAATCCTGTACTTAAACCTGTCCATGAATAATCTGTTAATGCTAACGATACGCCTCCCAAAGAGTATCCAACAGTAAAATCAAGTTCAGTATAACCAAAATCACCTAATCCGTACTCCAAATCGGTAGATCCCCATGCACCAATTGAGAAACCTCCCGTTTCAAACGAAATACTAGGTTGTACACTAGCACCTGCCAAACGAGCACCACGCCACGTTGCAGCAGAAACTACATCTGCTCCTACACTTAAGCTCGATGAGCTTTCTTGTGCCACTAAATAGCTTGTAGGTAAGCATACTACTAAAAGTCCAATAAACGCTTTATATAATTTTGTTGTTTTCATAATCGTAAAAGTTTAAATTTGTTTTTTACTACATAGTTTGTTGTTTAGTTTGTTAAGAAATGCTCTATCTTATAAAGCGATTTCTTTGCTCTGTTTTTTTACATTTCCCCTCTGTGGGGGTTTTGTGTTGTATAATAGTGAGTGTAACGAATGTAATCAAGTGTGTCCATCGTTCATTCTTTTTTGGTTATTAACTAGTAATTCTGGTCATCGCTTCTATTGTTTGTGTTTTCGACCCAAAAGCTGTTAATCGGATGTAACCTTCGCCGCTTGGTCCAAAACCTACACCGGGTGTAGTTACAATATGTTTTTCTGTTAGTAATTTATCAAAGAAACTCCAAGATGTGTATCCTTTAGGAACTTTTAGCCATATATAGGGAGCATTTATTCCACCGTATGTTTCGTAGCCTGCTTGTTGTAGACTAGTGCGGATGATTCGTGCATTTTCCATATAATGGTTAATCATATCTTGTACTTCTTTTTTTCCTTCTTCCGTGTATATAGCCTCTGCTCCACGTTGTATGATGTAAGGGGTTCCGTTGAACTTGGTTGTCTGTCGTCTGTTCCACAAAGGATTCATGGATACGCTTTCTCCTGTTTTTAGATATCCTTTACATTCTTTTGGAACTACTGTATACGAACATCTCGTTCCCGTAAATCCTGCTGTTTTTGAATAACTTCTAAATTCAATGGCTACTTGTTTAGCTCCTTCAATTTCGTAAATGCTATGAGGTACGTCTTTTTCTGTAATAAAAGCTTCGTAAGCAGCATCAAATAATAATAACACTTTATTTGCTATAGCATAATCAACCCATTCTTTGAGTTGGCTTTTTGTTAATGTTGTGCCAGTTGGGTTATTTGGAAAACATAGATATACGACACTTACTTTTTCTGTTGGCAAACTCGGAATAAAACCATTTTCAGCTGTGCAAGGCAAATATACGATGTTGCTCCATTTGCCATTGGTAAGTAATTCCCCAGCTCTTCCTCCCATTACATTGGTGTCAATATACACAGGATACACAGGGTCGGTAACTGCAATAATATTATCTTTGCTTAGAATGTCTCCAATATTTCCAGTATCACTTTTAGCCCCATCGCTTACAAATACTTCATTTGTAGCCAGCTCTACGCCAAGAGCTTTATAGTCGTGTTCAATTATTTTATCTATTAAAAAAGAGTAGCCTTGTTCAGGTCCGTAACCTTTAAATGTAGCACCCGTTGCCATTTCGTCCACTGCTTTGTGCATGGCTTCAATTACTGTTTTTGGTAAAGGAAGCGTTACATCTCCAATACCCATACGGATAATTTGTGCCTCAGGATGTTCGTTTTTAAATGCTTGTACTCTTTTAGCTATTTCTGAAAATAAATATGTTTCAGGTAATCGTGTAAAATTATCGTTAATGTAAACCATTTTTTTTGCGTTTTGTTTGTTTATTCTTCAATTACTCCTTCGTAGACCGTAACTGCTGGTCCCGTCATCATTACTCTATTGGTTTCTTTGTTCCACTCAATTTCTAGATCTCCACCTAGTAATTGCACTGTTGCTTTGTTGCTTGTTAATCCATTGATATGAGCAGCTACTAAGGTAGCACAAGCTCCTGTTCCGCATGCTAATGTTTCTCCTGTTCCTCTTTCCCATACACGCATTTTAAGTGTTGATGGGTTGATTACTTGTACAAATTCTGTATTTGTTTTGCGAGGAAACATAGGGTGTTTTTCAAATTTGGGTCCGATTTTTTCCAATTCTATGGTTTCTGTGTTGTCTGTAAAAACTACACAATGTGGATTTCCCATCGAAACGGCTGTAACAGCATATTTTTTTTTATCTACTAATACCGTTTCGTTAATAATACTGTCACCAGTAAATAATGCTGGTATCGAAGCTGTTTCAAATATAGGTTCACCCATATCTACGGTTACTTTTTCTACTAATCCATTTTCGCCAGTATGTACAGTTAGGTATTTTATTCCGGCTTTTGTTTCGAGCGAAAATTCTTTGTTTGTTGTCATTTTTTTATCATACACATATTTAGCAACACAACGAGAAGCATTTCCACACATTTCAGCTTCTGAACCATCAGGGTTAAACATACGCATTCTGAAATCAGCCATATCCGATGGTAAAATAAGTACTAATCCGTCTGAACCAATTCCAAAATGACGATCGCTAATACGTATAGAAAATGCTGAAGGAGATGTTATTGTTTCTTCAAAACCATTTATATATACGTAGTCGTTTCCGGCTCCATGCATCTTCGTAAATTTGATTAGTTTTGACATAATATATTGTAAATCGATTAAATAATGACAAAATGTTTTGTTTTCAATGCAAAAGTATGAATAATGATATTTCAAGACAAGAAAAATGTGTATAAATGCTATTTTTATTTTCAATAATATCAAAAACAAACTAAATTAACCATAAAAGATTTAATATGAAAGCAAAATACGTTTAAAATGTTACATAATGAAATTGTTGTTAAACTAAAATGCTAAAATTAAGTATGTAAAAAATTCTTTTAATAGGAAAAAATATGTTGAATATGATACAAAATAGATGATAAATTGGCAAATTGATTAAAATATTTCGATAATAATTACAAAAAGATTTATTTTCACTTAAATTTTTAAATAAAAAACTGCTTAATATGGAATAGGATAAGGAGAAAATAAATATCTTTGTAGCAAAATATGTTATAGTATACACTTTTTAAAATAACGAATTTATGTGTGGAATTGTAGGATATATAGGGAAGCAAGATGCTTATCCAATACTAATTAAAGGCTTACATCGTTTGGAATACCGTGGTTATGATAGTGCTGGTGTGGCTTTAATCAACGAAGCTGGTAGCTTAAATGTGTATAAATCGAAAGGAAAGGTATCTGATTTAGAACAATCAGTTACTTCAAAAGATATTAGTGGTACTATCGGAGTGGCACATACTCGATGGGCTACACATGGTGAGCCTAATAATGAAAATGCCCATCCTCATTATTCTCAATCAGAATCGCTGGCATTAATTCATAATGGGATTATCGAAAATTATATGGTAATCAAAAAAGAGCTAATTCGGAATGGTTATACATTTAAGAGCTCTACAGATACTGAGGTATTGGTACAATTTATAGAATATGTAAAAAAAACGAATCAAGTAGACTTGTGTCATGCTGTACAAATTGCGTTGAGAGAAGTAGTAGGTGCATATGCTATTGCTGTGCTTGATAAGAATGATCCAAAGCAAATAATTGCTGCTCGCAAAAGTAGTCCATTAGTTGTAGGGATTGGGGATGGCGAGTTTTTTTTAGCCTCTGATGCTACTCCAATTATTGAATATACGAATAAAGTAGTGTATGTGAATGACGAAGAAATAGCCGTGATACATATAGATAAGGGTTTAAAGTTGCTCAATTTAGTTGATATTGAACAAACAGCTGAAGTAAAACAGTTGGAAATGAATCTTAGTCAACTTGAAAAG
>JAAYPI010000007.1 GCA_012519885.1 Bacteroidales bacterium | reverse complement strand
TCTGCTTCGTAGCCTAAGCGATGAAAAATGGGCGGAATAAATGGCGAATAAAAATCGGCAAACCAAGGGAGTAAGATTTTACGTTTTCTATCTTTCTTTTCAAAAAATGGAACACTTGAGTTTTCAGTACTTGTGCTTTGAACAGCTTGACTTGACAGACCCAAACTTTCTATCACAGAGCGAATACGCAAACGCGTAGAACCGATATTGTTGATATCATCAATTTTCAGAATTGTTGGGTTTTTGCTTACTTGTTGCAATAATGTATTTACCTCATCAATGATAAACGCATCGGGTCCGCAACCAAAAGATGTAAGTTGCATATACTGCACATGTTCACCTTTATTGGCTACCCAGGTTGCAGCTTTTAATATTCTATTCGTATAAGCCCATTGCATTACCATGTGCACTTTGGGCAGTTTTTTGGCTGCCATCCTAGCAATATCTTCTGTAATCACATCCACACCAAAATCGGCAATCACATCAGCAATTTTGTGCTGCACCAATGGGTCGGTATGGTAGGGACGCGAGCCTAAAACCACAAGAAAACGCTTCTCAGTATCAGCTTTTGTTGCTATTGTTTGGCAATAATCAGTAATGGTTTGTTCAAAAATTACTTGTTGCTTAAACGCATATTCAAAGGCGTTTTTCAAGTCTTTTTTTGTAAGATGAGGCAATATCGACAATAAGTAGTTATCACAAGCTTGTTTCAGCAGTTTTTTATCCTTAAAATTTACACTTGGCGAATCAAATGGAATACCGCTACTAGACATAGGATTGATAGCACTACGTATGACCTCCGAATAGGCTGTTACAATGGGGCAATTGTAGCTGTTTGGAGTTTTCGTATCCGATTGGTTTTCGTACACCACAAATGGCAAGAAAATACGATCAGGCTTTTTCTCCATCAAGTTAACGATATGTCCGTTGGTTAACTTTGCAGGGAAACAAATATTATCAGCCATTACTGTGTGAGCCCCTTTTTCATATAATTTTAAGGTAGATGTATCCGACAATACCACCTCAATACCACAGGCATGAAACAAGCCATGCCAAAAAGGATAATTTTCGTACATACCCAAGGCACGCGGAATACCTAGTTTCAACACAGGATTTTTAGCTTGAGGACGATTAAACAAAAGTTGGTATTTATAATCAAACGCATTCTTCCCTTTTATATCAGCATTACCTCTGTTTGAAAACACTTTTTCGCATTTATTTCCAGCATAGAACTTACTTTCTTTGCCAAATTGATACCGAGTAACCAAACAATTATTTTCGCACCCTTTACACAGTAATGTTTGACAGGTATAGGTACGAATTTGTACGCAATCTTGTAAGTTAGTTGTTTGTTGTTTTTCTCTGTTTTTCAGAGCAAACAAAGCCGCACCAAATGCCCCCATTAATTCAGGCATATTGGTAATCATCACATTGCTGCCAGTTTCTATTTCTAGCGAACGCAATACGGCGATATTTCTAAACGTGCCACCTTGCACCATGATGTGTTTGCCAAGTGTTGAGAAATCATTGATTTTTAACACCTTGTTTAGGCAGTTTTTAATAACAGCATATCCTAAACCAGCGGCTATGTCAGCCATTGGAGCACCCTCGCGTAAAGCTTGTTTCACTTTAGAGTTCATAAAAACGGTACACCGTGTACCCAAATCATAAGGGCGTTTGGATTGCAAGCACAAGTCAGAAAAAGAGGCAGCGGTATGTCCCAACGAATGTGCAAATGTTTCGATAAACGAACCACACCCCGAAGAACAAGCCTCATTGATGTCCAAACGTTTTATGGCACCATTTTCTATAAAACAGGCTTTCATGTCTTGTCCACCGATATCTAAAATAAAACTTACGTGGGGATTAAAATGTATTGAAGCTGTAAAATGAGCCAAGGTTTCTACCATTCCCAATCCTATGGGAAAAGCATTTTTTACTAAATCTTCGCCATAGCCTGTTACACAACTTCCCAAGACCATTAAATTTTTATTGGCTTCGTTGGCTTGTTGCAACAATGAGTTTAAGCCTTTTTGTACCGTATCCAACGAACTTCCACTATTGCGTTCGTAAAACCGATAAAATACCCGTTTTTTTTCATCCAGGGCAACAATCTTGGTTGTGGTTGAACCGCTATCAATTCCAATATAACACCCTTCAGTTGCATTGGCTATATCAATGGTTTCAATTACACAACTACTTTCTTTTTCTTTTTTCCACCTCAAATAATGCTCATTATCTGAAAATAAAGGAGGTAGTGCTGTTGGATTGTAAGTATAAACCTGTTGTTTCGATTGTTCAATTTTTTTTATTAATGCAGATAACGCCAGTGTGGATGTTTGTTGGTTTGATTCAATTGCAGCACCCCATGCAGGTATGAATTGTCTGTTTTCTGAATCAATTATTTGTGCCTCATTGATTGACAACTGTTGCATAAACACCTTTTTCAAGGTAGGGATAAAAGCAAACGGACCACCAGATAAAAATAACGGAGCCTCTATGGCATTTCCTTTGGATAAAGACGATATTACTTGCAACGATACCGCATGAAATATGGATAAGGCAATATCTTGTTTGCTCACATTGCGACTTAGCAGGTTTTGAACATCTGTTTTGGAAAAAACACCACACCGAGAAGCCATAGGATAGACTGATGTAGCAGCTTGTGCCAATTCATCTAATTCGTGTACACCTATACCAAGCAGCGTTGCTATCTGGTCGATAAACGAACCCGTTCCTCCAGCACAATTGCCATTCATACGCATATCAGGAGCATGATTAGGCGAAAAAAATATCATTTTAGAATCTTCTCCGCCTATATCAACCAATGTTTTTACGGTAGGGTATAAGGTTTGAATCAGTTCGCAAGATGCCACTACTTCTTGCACAAAAGGCAAACTACAACGCTCAGCTATACCCATACCAGCCGAACCGGTAATGGTTATGTGAACCGACTTGTCTCCTAAGGTATGCAATAAAGACCCTAAGACAGTAGAAATAACCCCTGCTACATCGGCTAAATGACGGCGATACTCTTTGAACAAAATAGTATGCTTTTCATCAGTTACTACCACTTTTACTGTAGTTGAACCAGCATCAATACCTATATTAATTTTGTTGCTTAACGTCATCTTCCTTTTTTGTGGATATGGCATATTTTCCAAAAATCGCCACAAATGTACAAAAAAATAGCAAGATATTCTTTTTATTGCTTGCTTGGAAATTGATGTTTTGTTTTATTAGCAATTTTAACCAATGCCAGCATTACAGGAACTTCTACCAATACGCCTACTACTGTTACCAAAGTAGCTCCCGACTGCAATCCGAACAACACAATGGCTACTGCCACCGATAGTTCAAAGAAATTACTAGCACCAATAAGTGATGCTGGAGCAGCAATATCGTGCGGTAGTTTCCATGCTTTAGCCCAGCGATATGCCACAAAGAAAATAAAGAATGTTTGGATAATAAGAGGTACTGCAATCAATAAAATATACAAAGGATTTTGCAAAATCACATCCCCTTGAAATGTAAAAATGATTACCAAAGTAAGCAATAAACCACTTATGGTAGTGGCAGAAAACTTTTTGATAAACACATCAGTAAAATAGGCGATACCTTTTTTGCGGATAACCCAATTGCGTGTGATATAAGCAAGCACCAAGGGAATGACTACAAACAATAAAACCGACATAATGAGCGTATTCCACGGAATAACGATACCAGAAACGCCTAATAAAAGCGTTACAATAGGAATAAATGCTACAATAATGATTAAATCGTTGATGGCTACTTGTACCAAGGTGTAAGCAGGATTCCCTTTGGTTAAATGACTCCACACAAACACTATTGCCGTACACGGAGCTGCACCAAGCAATACCGCACCTGCAAGGTACTCTTTTGCAAGGTCTTCGGGAATCCATAGCGAATAAATAACCATAAAAAACAACCAAGCAATACCAAACATAGTAAATGGTTTGATGAGCCAGTTTACCACCAAGGTAATGGTAAGACCTTTGGGCATTTTGACTGCATCTACCACACTTTTAAAGTCAATTTTGAGCATCATCGGAAAAATCATTATCCAAATAAGCACAGCAATGGGAATAGACACATTGGCGTACTCTAATTGACCTAAGGTTTCGGGTACTATTGGTAACAATTTGCCGATAGCAATACCAACCACAATACAGATTGCTACCCAAATGGAGAGGTAACGGTCGAAAAAAGACATTTTTTCAGTTTCTTTGTTCATGACAACCTTACAATTGGGGTTTAATTTTTTCCGTATAAAAAGCGTAAAATCCCTCTTTTATTTCATCGCGAACACGTATAAATTCGCTCCAAATAAACTCCTCGCTCCCTACAGCATGACTTGGATCGTCGAAACCAATATGCAAACGATTTTTCACCTTTCCTAAAAAAGCAGGACAAGCCTCGTTGGCTCCACCGCATACAGTAATGACATAATCCCATTCTTCTCCCAAATACTTACTTACCGAATCGGAAGTATGGTGGCTGATGTCAATGCCAATTTCAGCCATAGCTTTTACAGCTTTCTGATTGAGTTTTCCACTGGCTTCTGTTCCTGCCGAGCAAACTGTAATTGACTTGTCGAACGATTGCAAAAAGCCATGAGCCATTTGGCTACGGCAACTATTTCCTGTACAAAGAATCAATACTTTCATGTGTTTTTCTGTTATTATTTAAGTGAATATATTTATTTACAACTAGATATTTCGCAACTGCTAGCACTCTCTTTGATAGGAGAAAAGAAAGCCTCGAAACGTTGCAATTGTTGTTGGATAGTAGCACTACACAAACAATAATTAATTTTTATCCCATCAATTTCGCCATGTATCAAGCCTATTTCGCGTAATTCTTTTAAGTGTTGCGATACGGTTGTTCTGCTCAACGGCAGTTGATCTGAAATATCCCCCGAAATACATGTTTTCGTCTCTGCCAAATATTTTAATATAGCCAAGCGAGCGGGATGTGATATTACGCGTGCAAACTCAGCAATCTCTTGCAATTCAACATCAAATTTTTCTGTCTTTTTCATTCAATTGTGTTTTATGTCGCAAACATACGACATATTTTTGAGGTATCAAAATTATGGGTGTTACGTTTTTGTGAAGAATGGGTGTTTAGGTAAGAACAATTTGTAAAAAACGGGTTAAGAGGATGTGATTTTGATTTACATATCACAGTTACAAATATTGTTTATAAAAAATTTGACATTCATTGTGATAAATCAAAAAATGTTGCTACATTTGACAAAAATTGTCAAATTAAGGTGTTTCATATTGAAAACAACTGGAGAAATATTAAGAGAAAGTCGAGAAAAGAAAGGCATGTTATTGAGGCACCTATCTGCCACTCTTGAGATTGATACAGCTATACTAAGTAAAATAGAAAGAGGAGAAAGAAAGGCAACAAGAGAGCAAATAAATAAGCTAGCTGAAATTCTCGAAATAGATAAAGAATATTTGATGATTCAATTTTTAAGCGAAAGAATTTTGTATGAGCTTAGAAATGAAGATTTAGGAATAAAGGCTCTAAAAGTTGCCGAGAATGCTATTAAATATGGAGGAATAAAAAATAAATAAAATGGCAGAATTATTATCAATAAAAGAGGCAAGCCAATGGGCATCAAAGTATTTGGAAAAAAATGTTACAACATCAAATATTTCATACCTTATACAATACGGTAGGGTAAAAAAAATGGGAGACAAAGGTTCTATTCAAGTTGTTAAAGAGGATTTGATTGAATATTATAAAGACCAAAAGAAATCAAGACAAGAAGAATGGAAAGACCAATTAGGTGAAGATTTAAATTGGGCATTATCATTTGAACAATACAAAGAAGCCGAAACAACTAAACATGTTCACAGGCTACATCCATACAAAGGAAAATTCATCCCACAATTGGTAGAATATTTTCTTGACAAACATACGGATAAATTCAAAAAGGAAGTTTATTTTAAGACTGGAGATATTGTATACGACCCATTTTCAGGTAGTGGAACAACAATGGTACAGGCATGTGAGTTAGGAATTCATGCCGTTGGTAATGATGTTTCTGCTTTCAATGCTCTGATTGGAAATTGTAAGGTTACGAAATATAATCTTGACGATGTTCAAACTGAAATAAATAGAATTTCTAAGGAATTAAACCTATTCTTAGCGAACCATAAAACACTTGCGTTTGAGGATAGGCTTTTGAAAGAGTTGAATATTTTCAACAACAAATTTTTCCCAGTGCCTGACTATAAATACAAAGTAAAACGCAAGGAGATTGACGAAAAGTCTTATGGTAACGAAAAGGCAAAAGAGTTTATGCTAACATACAATAAACTTGTTACAGAGTATAACATTAAATTACGACAAGACAAAGAAGATTCTTTCCTTGACAAATGGTATACCCAACACATCCGTGATGAAATTCAATTTGTATTTGACGAAATCAAAAAGATAAAAAGTCTTGATACCAAAAAAATTGTTAGTGTGATTTTAAGTCGTACAATTCGAAGTTGTAGGGCAACTACCCATGCAGACTTAGCAACTTTAATTGAGCCTGTTACAACCACGTATTACTGTAGTAAACATGGAAAAATCTGTAAACCATTATTTTCGATTTTTAAATGGTGGGAAACATATTCTAAGGACACTGTAAAAAGATTAATTGAATTTGATAAGTTGAGAAAAGAAACTTTTAATATTTGCTTAACAGGAGATAGTAGAAATATTGATATAATAAAAGAATTAGATAAGAAAAACCCTAATTTTGCAAAGCTTGTGGAGAAGCAAAAAATCAAAGGAATATTCTCATCTCCACCTTATGTTGGTTTAATTGACTATCACGAGCAACATGCTTACGCTTATGATTTATTTGGCTTTGAAAGAAAAGACGAACTTGAAATCGGTCCTCTTTTTAGAGGTCAAGGCAGAGAAGCGAAACAAAGCTACATTCAAGGTCTTAGTGATGTCTTGAATAACGCAAAGAAATATCTTGTTGAAGATTTTGATATTTTCCTTGTAGCAAATGACAAATACAATATGTATCCAACAATTGCAGAAAATGCCGGAATGCAAATAGTTAATCAATATAAACGACCAGTATTAAACCGAACTGAGAAAGATAAAGGAGCTTATGCTGAGATAATTTTTCATTTAAAAGGCAAATAAATAAAGGATCAAGAATTTGACATTTTTCTTTCAAAAAGAACTTCTATTATTTATAATGGCAATTAAACTTTTGATCCAAAAACATATTCATTAGTGAGAAGAAGGTCTTATTCCAATCCAAAACAGAAAAATTAATACTAGAAATAAATGGCACTAACACAACAACAAATTCAGCAAGTTGAAACCGTTTTAAGAAGCAGTTTAAGACACAAATTTCAAAATTATAATCCAGAGCCAGCAGTGATGCCATTTCATACAAGGCTACTTGGTCAGGACAGAATGGCTTTATTTTCATTTATCCATTCATTAAACACAAATTTTGGAACTAGCATTTTTGAACCAGTTGCTTTAGCGTTAGCTTCAACAAAATTTAAAGAAGCAAAATCTCAAGCAACCGCAGGTATTAATATTAGTGAATCTGCTCAAAGAGTTATTCAAGATATTATGGATGATTTAACGGCGGCGACAATTAATCCCGTAAAATCTAATGAAATTGAAAAAATAAGGGAAGTGTGTCAATCTGGTAAAATGAGAACTGTTAAACCAACAAAAGTAGACGTTTGGCTTAAGTCCCATGATGATGAACTTTTTCTTTTTGACATAAAAACTGCAAAACCTAACAAAGGTGGTTTTAAAGAGTTTAAAAGGACTTTGCTAGAATGGACAGCTTGTGTGCTTGCTAATGATCCTAAGGCTATTGTAAATTCATTAATCGCAATCCCATATAATCCCTATGAACCAAAGCCATATTCTCGCTGGACAATGGCAGGTATGCTTGATTTGGATAATGAATTAAAAGTGGCAGCAGAATTTTGGGATTTTTTAGGTGGGCAAGGAGCATATACAGACTTACTGGATATTTTTGAAAGAATTGGCTTAGAATTAAGACCAGAGATAGATAATTACTTTGAAAAATACAACAGAAAATAGTCAAACATATAGCATTGCTTTCATATTAATTTTTTGTGAATAAAACACGAACAACCTTTCTATGTATACATGATTCCCATTTATTCATTATTTTTGTGCCGAAATAACAAATTTAGCATGAAAAAAATTTTCCTACTCCTTTCTACGTTTTTTTTAATTCAAGCAGCATTATTCTCTGAACCGGGTCAAACCGTAAGAGGCGTGATAACAGATGCTTTTTCTGGTCAACCACTGATTGGTGCAAGTATTGTTGTGGCAGATTCTAATCCATTGCAAGGTACCATTGCCGATGAAAATGGAAAATTTGAGTTGAACAATGTGCCTTTGGGTCGTTCTACTTTTATCGTTAGTGCCTTGGGCTATCACGCTACTAGTATGAGCAATATCATGGTAATATCAGGAAAAGAAACCCTCCTGCAAATAGCCTTAGAAGAGAAAATTACCTCGCTCAAAGATGTAGTGGTTACAGCCAATTTTTCTAAAAACAAACCTATTAACGACTTGGCGTTGGTGAGTTCACGTTCGTTTAGTGTAGAAGAAACAGAACACTTTGCCGGCAGTCTGGGCGATCCTGCCCGTATGGTAGCGAATTATGCAGGTGTGGTAGTAGGCAACGACTCACGCAATGATATTATCATCAGGGGCAATTCGCCTTCGGGTTTGTTGTGGCGTATGGAAGGTGTAGCCATATCCAACCCCAACCACTTTGGGGCACACGGCACTACTGGCGGACCTGTTACCATGCTCAATAGCAACTTATTGGCAAATTCTGATTTTATGACCGGGGCGTTTAGTGCTGAATATGGCAATGCCTTGTCGGGTGTATTCGATTTAAACCTACGCACAGGTAATACCGAACGTTTTGAAGGAATGGGACAAGTAGGCTTTAATGGTTTTGAGTTGCTACTCGAGGGTCCCATAAAAATTGGTAATTTTATTAAAAATGGTTCGTTTATTGCCGATTATCGTTTTTCTACCTTGCAACTGATGAGCCTGTTGGGTTTTGATATAGGCACAGGAGGTACTGTGCCCGAATACAACGACTTATCGGTGATGATTGATTTGCCAACCAGCAAAATTGGACGCTTTAAACTGATTGGTTTACTAGGCAATAGTTTTATTTCGATGGGACGCTCTTTTGATATAGATGAAGCCATTACCCACAATCAAATGGGATATGCTACCGATTTTGGTGCAGGATTGAACATTGCAATGTTAACCCACACGTATATGTTCAACGAACATTCCCGTTTAAAAAGCAGTCTTTCTTTCGAGCACGCTACTTCTACCACGCTGTCTGACTCGATAAACTATACCGACAAAAAATATTTCAACCTATATGCCGCCAATTACAAAGAAAATAAGTGGATGGCAAACACACAATTTAAACGCAGGATAAACGCAAAAAACAACCTTACCTTGGGTGCTTCTGCTAGTCTTTTTGTATCAAGTTTTTTTGATTCGGTATTTGTTAACAGTTTGGATAAACGCATTACCCTAACAGCTATTGACAAAGAACCAAGCATCTTGTACAATGCGTATACCAATTGGCAACATAAGTTTACCAACGATTTGTCGCTTAATACGGGCTTGCATTATCAATTGTATAATTTAACAAACGAAAGTGCCATTGAACCTCGCCTTGCTCTACGTTGGCAAGCTCATCAGCAACACGCTTTCTCTTTGGGTTACGGATTGCACAGTCAGATACAAGCACGTACCATATATTTTTATGAGGCGTATTACAAAGATACCGATACGTATGCTCGCAATAATATGACTACTGGTTACACGCGATCGCATCACATTGTGGGCGGTTACGATTGGACAATTTCTTCGTATTGGCGTGTAAAAACGGAGGCGTATTACCAAGATTTATTCAATGTGCCTGTTTCGCCCATTAGTGGCAGTTATTCTGCCTTAAATTCGGGTAGTGGCTACTACATTGCCAATATTGATAGTCTGCAAAATACGGGTGTCGGACGAAATTATGGATTGGAAATGACCATAGAAAAATTCCTTCACAAGGGGTATTATGGTTTAATGACCTTCTCGCTTTACGACTCAAAATACCAAGGGTATGATAAAATATGGAGAAATACAGCATTTAACTCCAATTTTGCTGTCAACTTATTGGGTGGTTACGAATGGCGTGTTGGTACAAAAAACTTTTTGGCTGTTGATGTTCGCACCATTTGGGCAGGCGGTATGCGGTATGTGCCTGTCGATTTGGCTGCCTCTATTGCAGCGGGCGAACAACGTTTAGCTTCTACTGATATTTATACGCAACGGTTCAACGATTATTTTAGGTGCGATGTGCGGATTAGTTTTAAACAAAACTTAGGCAAAGTATCGCAAGAATGGGGATTGGACTTGCAAAACGTGAGCAATTATAAAAACATTTTTGCACAACAATACAACAAATATTCAGAAAGTATTGCTACCGTTTACCAACAAGGCTTTATGCCCATGATGATGTATCGAATTCATTTTTAATGTTAAGGAAGCAGAAATGTTAATAAAAGAATTGGAAACGCATTATTAAATTGCTATTTTTGTTTTATAAACTTTAAAAAAATAGCACATCATGAATATACTAGCATTTGGAGCTAGCCATAGCAAAAGCTCTATCAACCAACAATTTGCAAGCTATGTTGCACAGTTATTTTCGGCAGGTAACCAAGTGTCTGTTATAAAGCTTACTGACTTTGATGCTCCTGTATATACGGTAGATAGGGAGGCAGAAAGTGGTTTTCCCGAAGCAGTAAAACAGTTTTTACTTCAGTTACAAAAGGCAGATTTGATTATTATTTCCTTAGCCGAACACAATGGTAGTTATACTGCATCGTTCAAAAACTTGTTCGATTGGACTTCTCGTGTAGAAATGAATCTTTTTGCCAACAAAAAATTATTCTTACTTTCTACTTCTCCTGGTCCAAATGGCGGAAAATTTGTAATGGAAGCTGCAAAAGTACGCTTTCCCATTCATGGGGCAGCAATTGTTGGAAGTTTTTCATTGCCTCGTTTTGCGGATAATTTTGATGCTCAAAAAGGCATTACGAACATGGAACTAAAAGAAGCGTTTGACACAGAAATTGAAAAAGTAACAACAGCTTTGTAAACCTACGATCGCACCGAACAGGTTTCAGCCTCACTTTCTCCTTGTTGCTTGAGAAATGCTGTATGCTTTGGGCTTCCCACTTTTTGGGCAGCATAAATACCAGTATGTCCCGAAAAGAAATAAGCCACCACGCAAGCAATACCGATATACAAACCGCTTTCTGCTCCAAATAACTCTATTCCCATCATGGTGCAGGCAAGCGGCGTATTAGTCGCTCCTGCAAAAACCGCCACAAATCCCATTCCTGCAAGCAATGCCATGGGTAAAGGCAAAAACCACACCAACACATTACCCAATGTAGCACCAATAAAAAACAAAGGCGTTACTTCTCCTCCTTTGAAACCAGCTCCAATGGTAAATGTGGTAAATAATAATTTTAGTAGAAAATCATATCCTTGCATCTCGGTGTCGAATGAAGCTTGTATGGTAGGAACCCCCAATCCAATGTATTTGGTAGTCCCCAACATCCAAACTGCCATAGCGATAATCATACCGCCAGCAAACGGACGCAAAGGTGGATAAGGAATAAAACGCGAGAACAAACCCGTCCACCAATGACCAGTTTTGGAAAATAGCATAGCCACTATCCCAAAGATTATTCCCGCCGCTATTGCCGATACCAAGGTAACTGGCGTAAGTGCTGGCACAAAAGGTATGGAGTAAACCGTATGGGCTACACCCCAAGCATGACAGGTAAAATGAGCAATAGCAGCCGCCAAAAAAGCAGGCAAAATAGCTTCGTAACGCATACGACCTATTACCACAACTTCCAAAGCAAAAATAGCTCCAGCCAAGGGAGTACCAAACACCCCAGCAAAACCAGCACTAATACCAATAATAAGCAAAATGCGTTTATCGTTTGTCGTTAGCTTAAACCACTTAGCAAACTGATCGGAAATGGCTGCTCCCATTTGCACAGCTGTGCCCTCTCGTCCAGCAGAACCTCCGAACAAATGTGTGAGCACCGTACCAATAAAAATGAGTGGTGCCATACGAAAAGGGATAGTTTGCGTAGGTGATTGTATTTGCTCTAGTATTTGGTTATTGCCTTTTACAACCGATGAACCTAAATAATGATACATCAGCCCGATACCCAAACCCGCCAAGGGCAAAAACCCAATTAGCCAAACATTACTTTCTCTAAGATTGGTAACAAAATCTAACGATACCAACAACAAAGCAGCCGCCGAACCCGCCAAAACTCCCACCAACAGAGCAAAAAATAACCACTTAAACAAAAAGCTTGTTACAGGAATCTGCAGTTTTGTTGGGATTTTGTATTTTGAAAAAAATGTTTTAGGCATACAATCTGTGGTAAAACTATGTTGCAAAAGTAATCATAAAAACTAAAAGAGACTGATTAAATAACGATTTATTTCTTACCTCGAACTAATAACTCCTATAATAACATGCTAGCAAAGTGCAACTTAAATATGTTTTTTAAAGCAATTATACAGATTATTACCTCAACTGCATTTCCAAATTGCCATTGGATGATCGTTAATTCTACCCACAATGTCCAGTTCGTCAAAAAGTAATTCTGGCTGATATATTTTCTGATTGAATCTTTCAAGAAATAGCTTCTCATTATCAGTAAGCACCATTAAAGTTGTTAGATAAGTTTTCACCTCCGATTTTGCCACCTCAAATTCAAACTTATCACTTTTCTTTAACACTGGTATTAATTTACGCTTTATCTGACTAAAATTCAGATTATCAATAGCCTTAAAGTTAAAGTCGGTTTTAGGAGGTGTATTACCACCAATTGCCAAATATAAAATCACTATTTTACGAAGTAATGATTGTTCTGAAACTGAGAAAACAGGAAGCATAAGCATATTATATACATCATATAAATCTCTTGCAGCTGTTCGCTCAATAAGTGCTTTTATTTTACTGCCAAATAACTCTAAATTAGTCAACGTTCTTACGTGAAGATGTAAAGATAAGGATTCCATATACACCTCTTTTTCAATGGGTTCAAAAACATGGTTTCGCATTGAATAGTTAATCTCAATTTTGATATTATCTTTGTTTCCACTAGAATTTAGGTAGTAAAAAACCCATGAATCCAGCGAATGCGGATTTTTAGAAGATGGATTTAGTTGATACCCTTGCGATGTCATGTATTTTAAAATATCACTGTTAATTTGTTTACGTAACACAAACATTTCGTCACGTAAACAATGCTTTGTAAAATCCAGATCAATATCGACCGACAACCTTGGAAGATTAAAAACCACTAGATTAATGGCTGTACCTCCTTTTAATGCCAGATGACTGAATAGCAAAGGATTGGCATTTATGTATTGCAAGATATCACTCAATCGAAGCACCTTCTCTAAATTATCGCGGAGAAAATCAGTATTGACAGCAAGCTAATCTAAATCATTTTTGTTGTATTTATACATAGTTTTCACCTCCTTGTTCTAAAACGGAAAGAATATTAGTTGGAGCACACAATTTCCATTCTTTGAAATATTGAATAGATTCAATACGAACTGTCAAATAGCGTGTGCTTTTACCTGACTTATGCTTGCAAATGCTAAAAAAGTTATCACTAAGCTTCATTTCTTGCTTAAAATACTCCAAAATAAATCCTACCTTCTGATATAAAAACTGCTTGTTGAATTCTTGCAAGTAATTGAGCAGTAATTCCTGATCCAAATATGGAATAAGTGAAATAGACTGAATTAATTCTTCCAATCCCCCACATCGCTCTATTTTATCAATACAATCAATCACAGTACGTTCTAAATTAGTAACTCGAATAAATGGACTGGAGTTAGCATTCATTACTCCCGACAAACTTTTCGATTCGCAATACTGAAATCGAATACCTTCAAACTCGAACGAATTAAAGCGCTTGCTACTCGAAACCCACAAATCATAAAATACCTGATGTGCCAGTCCATGAAACTCCAATGCCGATTGGTATGAAAGATACGATGTTGGGGATATTTTGCCTGCAATCTCAAACTTATTTGCCAAGCTAACTTTACTTGCCAAATCGGTTACAACATACAAGTCTCGTCGTACCTGACAAATCAATCGTTGCTTTTTGTAGTTTTGCAATAAATCTTTGGCTGAATTCAAATTCCCCACAAGAGTTTCAACATCTTTCAAGCGGAATATCCGTAGTTTATGTAGCTCCTCTAAATACTGTTTCATCGGCATTTACTTTATAATAAACACAAAGATACTGAAAAAACCACACTATTGCAACGGATATAAAGATTTTTTGATTTTTCTAGCACTATAAAGTATATTCACAATTATTAAACATACATTAATAATTCTCCTTTCTCCGTAGCCTATTTATTTTAAGCGAATGTCTCTGCCTTGGTCGTTTCAAAAAATGAAGACTCTTGCCTTTGATAAGCTAGTGCTTTGCTTTTAGTAATGAGGTAGTTTGTAAACTACACTAAACGAACAAACTATTTTACCACACTAGGCTCAATTGGGGATTTTGTATTTCGAAAAAAATGTTTTGGGCATACAATCTGTGGTAAAACTATGTTGCAAAAGTAATCATATTGAGTAAGGTATTTGTCAAAATAGTGTTGTTTTTTTACAACGAGCAATAAAAATACTCCTGCAATAGTAATATATAGTTGTTTATTTTACACTTTTTTGTGTAAACCTATTTCAGGACAAGATAACAAAGTTGCATCTATTTCGACTATAGCTATTTACATATATTCTTTTAAATGCGTGATATTCATCTTTGTATAGTTTTACTCATCTGCTATCAGAGTTACACCTATCCATTTGTTAATTTATCTATCTAAACGATCTACTAGATTTTTTATTTGATTGAATCCTCATCGCTGTAGCAAGTCTGCAAGCTGTATCTGTAATTGTCTTTATAATCAACTTCGATATAAAGCATTAACCACCCTCAAACAATCCCCTTTTTTACCTACTAATCCAGTTTTCGGGGTTTTGGATATCGCGTTCTTTCCATACTTGAAAATAGAGTACGGACTTGTTGTCGTCTTCGTTGTCGACAAATATACGCCCAATGGCTTGACGAGCCTTGATATTATCGCCTACCTTTACGTATATATCAGTTAAGTTAGAATATACCGTACGGTAGTTACCGTGGCGTACAATCACCGTATAATTGCTTCCTGGAATGGAGAAACGTTGGGTTACTTCCCCGTCATATACAGCACGTGCATCCGAATTTGGAGCAGTTTGAATATAAATACCTTTATTATCAGTTGTTACATACTTTAGCACAGCATGAGCTTGCACGCCAAAACGCCCTACAATTACGCCTCGTTCAACGGGCCATGGTAGGCGACCTTGGTTCTTTTCAAAGCCTCCAGAAAGCAGTTTCTGTTCTTTCGTTAAAGCAAATTCTTGTTTACCTGCGGCTTGTGCTTTTTGTGATTTGCGGGCTTCTTCTGCAATAATCTGATCTATACGACGATTAATGGCATTGGCTTGATCTTGTTGCTTTTTAAGTTCTCTACGCAAATCTTTTTCTTTTCTACTTAATTGCGAAACAAAATTGCTTTGCTTACGTTGTTCGGTTTGCAATTTAGCATTCTCCTTTCGTCTATCATTTAATACAGCCACACGCTCTAAACGGGCTTTTTCTATTTCTGCTAATTTGTTTTCTAAATCTGCTTTTACTTTCTCTATTTCTTGGGCTTTATTTTGAGCAAATTCAGCATACTGTTGTACATAGCGGTATCTGCGATACGATTCGGCAAAACTTTTAGCTGACAAAATAAACATCAGGGATTCATATTTGTTTTTTTTGTAATACGAATGGTACATTAATTTAGCATACTCGCCTTTTAACTTGTCCATTTCTGCTTGTTTTTCTTGTGCCTCTTTGCGTAACTGACGAATATTTCTATCTATATTACGAAGTTCTTGGTTCATCACATTAATTAAACTCTGACGAGCATTAATTTCTACACGCAAAATATTAATTTGAGACAAAGAGGTCTTTTTCTGTTCAGCAGTTTTACTAATCAACGAACTAGTAATTTCCAATTCTTTAAGGGCTTTTTTACGACGCTCTTCAAGCTCTGCTACAGTTTGAGAAAGAGCAGGTAATACCACACTGGCAAAAATAAATAGAATAGAAAGTATTTTTTTCATAATTATTAGTTAAAATATTCTTTGGCAATATCAGCCAGCAAAATTTGCTTGTATCTAGGAGGAATAACAATTGATAAATCTATTTGTTGATTAAACTCAACTTTTTCGATACTATAATCTATAGCATATTGTTGCTGAGAAAAGAGCATCACAATAGCGTTTTTCTTTGGATATACTATCGTATTGTATGTGTCAAACTGCTGGTATTCTGCCATCATATAGTGCCTTTTTTCCGCATCCCTTACTGTTGTTCGTAGCAAATGAAGAGCATCATTTACAACGTATTGAATCGCAAAATTACTATTTTCGTACGATACTATGTGTAGATTTTCGTCTTTTGGGTATAAAAAATCTGAAAAATCATCTTTTGTCGTTACATCTACTAATCTATTAAGGATAATTGCTTGCAACATACGAAAAGAAACTGGAAACGTTGACCCAAACGACGAAAAAGATTCAGCAACATATTGCTGATTTATTCTGTCAAGTAAAATAAGACTATCTTGCGTAAGGTGTATGCGAGCAACTTCTATTCCAAACAAAGCTTGTATGGAAATTTGCATACAACTATCAATCCTTGCTTTGATAGAGCCTCGTAGTGGGGTTTGTTGGTTTTGCATTGGAATAGAAAAGCTTACTTTCGAAGCATTTATCGTCTGTATTTGCTGTTGGTTTGCCACAATTTTCTTCAACGGTACTTGTATAGGCACCACAGACTGAGCAGTGTCTATTTTTGTTGTTTTACACGCCACCAAAATGAGCAACATACATGCTAACAACAATCTGATTCCTGATTTATTCGACATACTTTTTGGTGTTAACTTTTTGTTTTATTGTATCCGTAGCATCTTGGGTTAATTCAAGGGCTTTTTGCCACATTTCGAGTGCTTTGGTTTGTTGTCCTAAAAAATATAAGATATCGCCATAGCGTTCGTAAACCACTGCATTCTTCTCTCCATCTTTGGTATATTCCATGGCTTTTTCGATAAAAAATAGAGCCGTTTCGTAGCGTTTCTGCTTAAATAAAATGTATGCATACGTATCTAAATAGGACACATTCATAGGCTCTGCCTCTAAAGATTGAGCACTTAATTTCTCGGCTCTTTCAAGTTGCTCATTTTGCAATGCGAGTGTGTAGGCACAATTATTCATTACCACATGATTTGATGGGTTTAATTTTAGAGCAAGGTCGCACTGCTCTAAAGCTTTTGGGTAATCTTTTTTATATATCAGATACAAATCGACTAACATCGCATGTGCCGCTGTATTCATTTCAGCATAATTAGGCTCGTTATAATCGGTAAATTTAATCATTTCAAGTAACTGAACCAGAGCATCCTCTTTCTGGTCATTCATCAAAGCAAGCATGCCTGAATAAAACAATAGCACAGGATGGTTGGGTACGGCTTCTATCGCCTCTTTCGCTATTTGATAGGCTTTTTCATTTTCATTTTTTTCTGTATAATATTGAAGTAAATATACCCAACATTCGAGACACGAAGGATGGAGTAAAGCTGCTGTATAGAAATGCTCTATCGCCTCAGGGACTAATTTTTGTTGAAGTAAAAATTCAGCATACGCAGTATGAGCTACATACTCCATGGGGTGCGACTCCAATAAAGAAGTATATAAATTATGCATTTTTTCTATTCCATCCATTCTTTTGCTGTAATAGCTGGTTAGTATTTCTAAATAATGCATTTTTTCTTGAAACGAAATATCTTTCGCTCCAAAAAGTTTATATAAGTACTCTTCTGAAGTGCTAAAATCCTTTATCGCTTCGTAATATCGAGCCCAAGAGATGTATACATAGCCACTTTCTGGTTGAATATCAGTAGCCTTTTGAAAATATTTTTTTGCATTACCATATTTTTTTCTTTCGTATTCTATATCCCCTTTCAGTATCCATAAAGTATGATCATTGGGCGTTTTTTTAAGCATTGCATCAATTTCTTTGTGTGCTTGCTTTATATTTTTCAACAATACGTATTGTACCGCTTTATCGTACGTTATTGCTTTGTTTAACCCTATACGTTTTTCCAACAAATCAAGTTTTTGTATTGATTTTTTGTGTTGTCCATTTTGTGTATACAATTGAGATAACTCATATAAAACCTCATCTTTATCTGGGAATAACCGCTGAATATGCTCTAACACTTCTATGGCTTTAGAAAAATCGCCATTGCTACGGTAGAGCAACGCAAGTTTTTCTTGATAGAAATAGTTTCGAGGAGCTAACTCTGCTGCATTTTTGATATACCCAAACCCCATATCATCGGCTTTTTGTTGCAAAAACAAATTGCCTAATTCAAAAGAAACAATCGCACTAGTAGGATTGATATCATAACTTTTGAGAAACAAATCAATACTTTCGGCAGTATTTCCCAAATGCTTTTGTCGCAAAGCTTCTGCAAAATAATAATCGAAATCGGGCTGTTGAGCTGACCTATCAACCACTTGTGTGGATAGTTTTTCCTGATTGTTGGTAGCTATTGCTACAGGCACAACAAGCGTAATGAATATAAGAGTTAGTGAAAAAAATCTCATTCGTATCATCTATTTTTTACCAGTATGACCAAAACCGCCAGTACCACGTTGTGTTTCATCAAGCTGTTCTACTTGTTGCCAACGAACAGTTGCGTGCTCTGCCACTACCATTTGGCATATACGCTCGCCATCATTTACAACAAACGGTTCGTCCGAAATATTAACCAAAATAACACCGATTTCACCGCGATAATCGGCATCAATCGTGCCAGGAGTATTGAGCACTGTAATGCCTTTTTTGAGAGCAAGTCCGCTTCGTGGTCGAATTTGAGCTTCGTACCCCTTGGGTAGCTCTATATACAAACCCGTAGGAATTAATTTACGTTGCAAAGGTAGCAAAGTAATGGGCTCAGAAAGGTTAGCACGTATATCCATTCCAGCAGATAAGGGCGTAGCATACTCGGGTAAATCGTGTTTTGACTTGTTTACAATGTTAATCTGTATCATTTCTTTATATATTCAAAATAGTTACATAATACTTATGCTAATACAAAATCTAGCTGTTTCTTTTCTAAATTGGCTTTGGCTACCAGCACAGCCACTTCATCGCCTAACTGGTAACGCTTGTGTAAGCGTGTGCCTATAAGGCAATAATTTTTTTCGTCATACGTGTAATAATCATCGTCTAAATCGCGAATAGGAATCATACCCTCACACTTATTAGAGATAATTTCCACATAAATGCCCCATTCGGTAATACCTGAAATAACCCCATCAAATACCTGCCCTACCTTATCTTTCATAAACTCTACTTGCTTGTACTTGATAGAAGCCCTTTCTGCCGAAGCAGCAAGTTGTTCGCGATCTGAACAATGTTCGCAATACTCTTCGTACTTATCAGCAGGAGCTGATTTTCCACCTTCCAAATAGTCTGTTAGCAAACGGTGCACCATCACATCGGGATAACGACGGATGGGCGAGGTGAAATGAGAATAATGGTCAAAAGCTAAACCGTAATGACCTATGTTTTTAGTCGAATAAATCGCTTTTGCCATAGAACGCACAGCCAATGTTTCGATTAAATTTTGCTCTTTTTTCCCTGTTACTTCATCTAATAAGTGATTGAGCGAATTGGCAATGTCTTTTTTCTTACCCGTTGTTTTGAGTTTATAACCAAAACGCTTGATGAAAAGGGAGAAATTTGCCAGTTTTTCTTGATTTGGCTCGTCGTGAATACGATACACAAATGTTTTAGCTTTTTTTCCTTTGGGTACATTTCCGATATGCTCGGCTACCGTTTTGTTGGCAAGCAACATAAATTCTTCTATCAATTTATTGGCATCTTTTTGCTCTTTAAAATACACACTTAATGGTTTTCCTTTTTCATCTATTTCGAACCTCACCTCGTATCTATCAAAAGCAATGGCACCAAGATCAAAACGTTTTTGTCGAAGTTTTTTAGCAAGCGTATCCAAAGCCAACAATTCTGACACAAACTCCCCTTGTTTCTTTTCTATTATTTCTTGAGCCTCTTCGTATGTAAAACGTTTGTCGGAACAAATAACCGTTTTTGCAATCTTGTATCGCACAATATCTGCACTATCATTCAACTCAAATATCACCGAATAACACAGCTTGTCTTCGTTGGCACGTAACGAACATACTTCGTTCGACAGTTTTTCGGGCAACATAGGTATGGTTCTATCTACTAAATAAACAGAAGTAGCTCGAGCAAACCCCTCCTTGTCAATAGGCGTATGTGGTTTAACATAATGAGTTACGTCGGCAATGTGTACGCCCACTTCTATATTTCCATTGTCTAAAATGCGATACGAAAGAGCGTCGTCAAAATCTTTGGCATCGCGCGGGTCGATGGTAAAGGTGGTAATAGAACGCATATCAATGCGTTTGGCGACTTCTTCGGGCGTAATGCCTGCGTCAATATTTTTTGCCATACGCTCTAATTCTTCTGGGTAAGAATAAGGTAACCCAAATTCAGCTAATATGGCGTGCATTTCGGTATTATTCTCGCCTACTTCGCCAAGCACATCGCTAATTTCACCAAACGGACTTTTGGCATTGGGAGTCCAATCGGTCATTTTTACCAATACTTTTTGACCATCTTTAGCCCCATTGAGCTTGTCCATTGGTATATAAATATCCGCATTTAATATCCGATTGTCAATAATCACAAAGGCAACATTATTTTTGATAGACAACACGCCAACAAAAGTTTCTCTCGACCGTTTAATTATTTCAACAACTTCGCCTTCTGGTTGACGGTTTTTACGAGCGGCATAAAGCAATACTTTGACCGTATCATTTTTCATTGCACGGTTTACATTTCTATCAGCAATAAATATTTTCTCTCCGCCGTCTTCTGGAATTAAATGTGTTTTTCCGTTACTATTTTTATCAATTATTCCTATTACAAATTTACTTTTAGAGCTAAAACGGAACTTCCCCCTATCCATCTCTTCTATCGAACCAAGCTCTGCTAATTCGTTAAGCACTTGTTGTACATTCCGTTTATCCGTTTGGGATTTAACATTGATAGCAGAAGCTAACTGTTTGTAATTAAACAACTTATATGGAGACTCTTTAAAAACCTCCATCATATTTATTGCTATGTCTTTTTTCTTCATACGTATTGTTATTATCGTTTGCCTTTATCAAGCAAAACCTTTTTCTTTTTTTATCAGTTCGTAAGCATTTTTTACGGCTTTAAACTTTTCGGTTGCAATTTCTTTAAACTCATCGCCCAAAGTACTTACCTTATCGGGATGATACTTAATAGCCATGCGACGATAGGCTTTTTTTATTTCTTCGTCCGAAGCATTTTTATCTATTTCTAAGATTTGATACGCTAAATCAAGCTCTTTTCGTGTGTCTTTTACTTGTCCATGGAAATGTTGATGCTGAGAGTATATCGCTTGAATAGATTGAAAATCGCCCATTGAAATACCCATTAGTGTAGCCATTGTTTGTAAAAGGCGTAATTCGGACGATTCAATTGTATCAGCAGAAGATATTTTAAATAAAATTTGAAGCAATTGCAATTTGGATGAATAATTTAACCCTTGATTTATTTGCAAACAAATTGATTTATAATCATAATCTTGTTCTAAAATATTTTTCAACATTTGCAGAGCTTCTAGTGCTTCTTCTTCACCAAAATTTGCTCTTAAAAAAGCTTTTGTTTCTTGTAATTCTGATTTTGTTACCTTTCCGTCAGCCTTCAATACAGTGGCTATCAAAATAAGAAGAGATAATTTAAAATCATTTTGAGAGGTGTTTTTTTTCTTTTTTTCACCATAATTAGAACTAATAGCCGAGCCAAGAAATACACCAATAATGGCACCGATAGGTCCACCAACCGTAAACCCCAATGCTCCACCTAAAAAACTACCCAAAAATCCCATTTATCGCTCTATTTTTGTTAATTTACAAAGGTATTGATTTTTTGTCAACTTATGATTTAAAATTAATTAAAAACATGGAAGTTTTATGTTTATCGGCAAAAAGAGAAATACTATTCAGTTAAATTTTACATATAAAAAAGCAGGAAAGGAGAAGATTTGAAAAAATTGCTAAAAAACACGAAAGCATGCGATATTTTTGTAACTTTGTGGGTTAAATAATTCTTAATATGGTATTGAATTACATTTGGATAGGATTTTTTCTAATTGCATTTGTAGTGGCATTGTTCAAATTACTAGTGTTCGGAGATATGACAATCTTTCCAAACATTATGAATTCGACGTTTGAATATGCCAAAATGGGTTTTGAATTATCACTTGGACTAACCGGAGTAATGACCCTTTGGTTGGGAGTGATGAAAATAGGCGAAAACGGTGGTGCTATCAAGCTATTATCCAAAGGCATTAGTCCGCTATTTAACAAGCTATTTCCAGAAATTCCGAAAAATCACCCTGTGCATGGCTCTATGGTAATGAATATTGCTGCCAACATGTTGGGGCTAGACAATGCCGCTACCCCACTTGGTTTAAAAGCAATGAACGAATTGCAAGAGTTAAATAAAACGAAGGATACCGCATCCAATCCGATGATTATGTTTTTGGTTTTGAACACATCTGGATTAACGATTATTCCCATTTCTATTATGGTATACCGAGCACAAATGGGAGCAGCAGATCCGTCGGATATTTTTATACCCATACTTCTCTCTACTTTTGTGAGCACATTGGCGGGTATTATAGCCGTATCCATTGCTCAAAAAATAAACCTATTTACCAAAACAATTTTACTTTATTTAGGAAGTATCACACTTTTGCTAACAGGAGTGATTTGGGGTTTTACTGTATTGAGTTCCGAGAAACTAAACATGGTATCTTCTGTAGCCGCAAACATTATTTTGTTTAGCATTATTATTGGATTTATTTTATTGGCAATACGCAAAAAAATAAATGTGTACGATTCCTTTATTGAAGGAGCTAAAGATGGGTTTTCAATTGCCGTTAAAATTATTCCGTTTTTAGTAGCTATCTTGGTAGGTATAGGCGTGTTTAGGGCTTCAGGAGCTATGGACAGTTTAATGTCGGGCATTGCTTGGCTGTTTACATCAATCGGATTAAATGCAAATTTTGTAGAAGCTTTACCTGTTGCCTTTATGAAACCCTTGAGTGGAGCAGGAGCTCGTGGGCTAATGATAGATGCAATGAACCAGCATGGTGTAGATTCATTCGTTGGTCGTTTGGCATGTACGTTTCAAGGGGCAACGGATACTACGTTTTATATAATTGCAGTGTATTTTGGGTCAGTAGGTATACGAAAAGTTCGTCATTCTGTAACATGCGGATTAATTGCTGATTTAGCTGGATTAATTGCTGCTATTTTTATTGCATATTTATTCTTTCATACCTAATTATCACTATGGCAGTACATTTTATATTTGATGATACTAAAACGCTTCGTTTAAAAAAAAGAATGATAGCTGAATGGATAAAGAATGTAGCCTCTGGATATGGAAAATCTATTGGTGAAATCAGCTATATTTTTTGTTCAGACAACAAAATTCTTGCTATCAATAACGAGTACCTACAACATGATTACTATACAGATATCATAACCTTTGATTACACTGAAGAACAAAAAATAGCAGGAGATATATTTATCAGTGTAGATACAGTAAGCAGCAATGCACACATTTACACCAACACATTTAGCGATGAAATGGCACGCATTTTAATACATGGCATTTTGCATTTGTGTGGCATAAAAGATAAGACACAACAAGAAGAACAAAACATGCGAAAGGCTGAAGATAAAGCCTTAGCCTTATTGAAAGAAACGATACTACGATGAAATTTACGTATGATATAATAGTGATTGGTGCTGGTCATGCAGGATGTGAAGCTGCATGTGCGGCTGCAAACCTTGGTTCGCAGACCTTGCTCATAACAATGGATATGAACAAAATTGCACAAATGAGTTGCAATCCCGCCATCGGAGGAATAGCTAAAGGACAGATAGTGAGGGAAATAGATGCACTTGGAGGCTTTACAGGCATTGTTACAGACAAAACATCCATCCAATTTAGGATGCTTAATCGCTCCAAAGGACCTGCTATGTGGAGCCCTCGTTCGCAATGCGACAGAGCTAAATTTATAGAAACATGGCGATCGGTTATCGAGAATACTGCCAATTTGTATGTATGGCAAGATTCTGCGGTGTCGTTAGTAATAGAAAATGGTGCAATAGCTGGAGTAAAAACAGCTATGGGAGTTACTTTTTCGTGCAAAGCTGTTGTTCTAACAAATGGTACATTTTTAAATGGGCTTTTACATATTGGCAAAGTACAACTAAACGGAGGAAGAGTTTCAGAACCAGCAAGCTATGGTATAACAGAACAATTGGTAGCAATGGGTTTTTCACAAGGAAGGATGAAAACGGGTACACCAGTACGGATAGACGCACGAAGCGTTGATTTTAGCCAAACAACTATTCAGCCTGGCGAAACAGATTACCACAAATTTTCCTATCTAGATACGCCTGCACATAGCTTAAAACAATTGCCTTGTTACACTCTTTATACCAACGAAAAAGTACACCAAGTATTAGAGAAAGGACTAAAAGATTCCCCTCTATATAATGGACAAATACAAAGTATAGGTCCGCGTTATTGCCCTAGTATTGAAACTAAAATTGTAACCTTTTCTGACAAAACAGAACACCAACTCTTTTTAGAACCTGAAGGTGAAAGTACTACGGAATATTATTTGAATGGATTTTCATCATCCTTGCCTATCGACATTCAATTAAATGCTCTCAAAGAAATACCAGCTTTTCGCAATGTACATATTTTCAGACCTGGATATGCAATAGAATACGATTTTTTCGACCCTACCCAATTAAGACATACCTTAGAAACAAAACTGGTAAAAAACCTGTTTTTTGCGGGTCAAATAAATGGCACAACAGGGTACGAAGAAGCTGCTGGACAGGGGTTAATTGCAGGGATTAATGCACATATGAATTGTGTTGGTGGAGAAAAGTTTATCTTACATAGAGACGAAGCATATATTGGTGTTTTAATAGATGATTTGGTAACCAAAGGAGTTGACGAACCTTATCGCATGTTTACATCGCGTGCTGAATACCGTATCTTGCTACGACAAGACGATGCAGACAATCGTTTAACTGAAAAATCATATACCATAGGTTTAGCCACAAAAGAACGATTTGAATTGTTTAAACAAAAACAAACCTGGTGTAACGAAATAACAGAATTTATTAAAAACTACTCTGTTAAAAGCAGCGAAATTGATTCACTGCTACTCTCAGTTGGCTCCACCCAATTAAAACAAACAACAAAACTAATGGATATTCTCTTGCGACCAGGTATTAGCCTACAAGCATTAATTGAAGCATTACCAAGCCTACAAGAACAAGCAGAAAAAATAACAAATAGAAAACAAGAAATTATTGAGCAAATAGAAATATCTGCCAAATACGAAGGATATATTGCAAGAGAGCGTTTAATTGCTGATAAGCTACAACGATTAGAAAACATAAAGATTAGAGACAAATTCAACTACGACGACATCAGCTCTTTATCGACAGAAGCAAAACAAAAACTAAAAAGAATCAACCCAGAAACGATAGCCCAAGCTAGCAGAATACCAGGAGTATCTCCTAGCGATATCAATATTTTATTAGTGTTATTAGGACGATAAATTTGTTTCACGTGAAACAAATTTACCATAAAAGAACACAATGTTCCACGTGAAACATACAACAAAAAAAAACAAAAGCATATGACCGAAGAACAAGTAAAAAAAGCAATTAGAGACATTCCAGATTTTCCAAGTAAGGGAATATTATTTAAAGACCTAACTACAGCATTTAAAGAACCATCCTGCATGAAATGGTTTGAAAATGAGCTATACAAAAGATACAAAGATAAAGGAATCACCAAAATCGTTGGTATAGAATCTCGTGGCTTCGTAGTGGCTCCGATATTAGGAAATAGGCTCAATATCGGCTTTGTTCCTATGCGTAAAAAAGGCAAACTACCAGCAGAAACAGTAGAAATAAGCTACTCTAAAGAATACGGCATCGACACCATAGAACTCCATAAAGATTCTCTTACTACAGACGATATTATCTTGATTCACGATGACTTGCTAGCTACTGGTGGCACAATGATTGCCGCATGCAAATTAGCTAAGAAATTTAATGTAAAAAAAATATACGTCAATTTTTTAGTTGAATTGGATTTTCTTGACGGTCGTAAGGGATTTGACGAAGACATAGAAATAGATTCTCTGCTCCATTTCTAACTATGTACGAAAATCTCAAACATATTGTTGATACACTTCCGGAACTTTCGGGAGTGTATCAATACTTGAATCAAAAAGAAGAAATAATATACGTAGGTAAGGCAAAAAACTTGCGAAAACGTGTCTCTTCGTATTTTTCCAAATCGCTTACCTCAAAAAAAACAGCCGTTCTTCTAAAAAATATATCCAATATAGTTTACACGGTTGTTGACAGTGAAGAAGAAGCCTTATTGCTCGAAAACAATTTAATCAAACAACACCAACCACGCTACAACATCTTGCTAAAAGATGATAAGTCTTTCCCTTACATTTGTATCAAAAACGAACCATTTCCACGTATTTTCAAAACACGCAATGTGATAAAAGACGGCTCTGAATACTATGGACCGTTTACCCACATGAATACCTTGAAAACACTGTTAGATATTTGCAAATACCAATACACTATTCGTACATGCCATTTACACCTAACCAAAGAATCAATACACGCTCGTAAGTTTAAAGTCTGTTTAGAGTACCATATAAAAAATTGCAAAGGTCCCTGTGTTAACAAACAGACAGAAAATGACTACCTGCAACAAGTTAATGAGGTACGCTCAATAATAAAAGGCAATATAAAAGAAGTATGCTCCTCCATACTGAAAGAAATTAACGTACTAGCAAATGAATTACGGTTTGAAGAAGCACACATACTGAAACAAAAGTTACAAATTCTTGAAAACTACCAATCAAAATGGACAGTGGTAAATCCAAGCATTACACACGTTGATGTATTTAGCATACAAGAAAATGCCGATGAAAGCTTTGTAAATTATATGAACGTTGTAAACGGTTGTATTGTACAAGCATACACAGTAACATACAAAAAGCAACTTGATGAAACAAAAGAAACAATTTTAGGACTGGCAATTATCGAAATGCGAGAACGATTTAATAGCAAAACAAAAGAAATTATTGTCCCATTTGTGCCAGATGGAAAAATAAAAAATGCTGAATTCACCGTACCTTTACGTGGCGATAAAAAGAAACTGCTCGAATTGTCGATAAAAAATGCACTTCAATATAAAGTTGACAGACTAAAACAAGCAGAAAAGCTAAACCCAGAACAACGAACAACAAGAATAGTAAAACAACTACAACAAGACCTACATCTGAACTCTCTCCCATTGCATATAGAATGCTTTGACAATTCAAATACACAAGGAACCAATCCCGTATCAGCATGTGTTGTATTTAAATCAGCCAAACCATCGAAAAAAGATTACCGACACTACCATATAAAAACAGTGGAAGGACCTGACGACTTTAAGAGCATGCAAGAAGTGGTTTACAGGCGATATTCGCGATTATTGGAAGAAAACCAGCCGTTACCCCAATTAATAATAGTGGATGGCGGAAAAGGGCAGCTAAGCAGCGTATATGAGATATTGAAAAAGCTTGACTTGGATACAAAAATTGCTGTAATTGGAATTGCCAAAAGACTTGAAGAAATATTTTTCCCCAACGACCCCATTCCGCTCTATTTGGACAAGAAATCCGAAACATTAAAAGTCATACAACATTTGCGTGACGAAGCCCATCGTTTTGGAATCACCTTTCATAGAAAAATACGCAGTAAGAAACAAACAGTTTCGAGCTTAGACAGCATAGAGGGAATTGGCGAGCAAACAAAAATGATATTGCTAAAAACATTCAAAAGTGTAAAACGCATAAAAGAAACGCCAATTGAAGAGCTAGAAAAAATTGTAGGTAAAGCGAAAGCTAAAAAAATAGCCGACTTTTATAAAAACAGTACAAATTAGGCTATTTTATCCTTCTTCACAATTGCAAAAAATGGCTATATTATCCTGATTACAAGACAGATAAGCTTATTTTAACTTCTCTAGAATTAACTATTTAGTTTAAATCGCTACTTTGTACAGAAAAACGGCATTCATTTGCTGTTATTTTGACACCATAATTTTAACAAAATGTTCTTTCCCTATTTTCAGAATATAAAATCCTGGCGATAACACATAGGATGATGATTGATTAGGCAAAACGATGTCTTGTAAGATGGTTTTGCCAATTTGAGAAAAAATAGCAACATCAAGCTTCGCTTCGTTTTCCAAGTTTGTAAAATAAATTACCCCATCTTGTACAAACAAATCATACTTTGCATAATTTGTTTCCAAAACAGAATTTACAAAAGGTAGCGTAAAGGACACCGTATTCGAATTGGCTGAAATATCTCCTTCCTTGTTTGCTCTTACGCGATAGAAATATTCAGTATCGTATTCCAAATCATACAAATCGTAAAACAATACATCTCCTACATCGAAATTCTCTTTTACAAAAATAGGTTCGGGTTGCAATTGTTCAATACGAATATTGTCTAAAAAGAAACGGTTGTTTGATGCAATTTTTGCTGTTAATGTAATCTTCGATTCTTTTGTGCCGTTGCTAAAATTAAATTCAAATGGCTGAAAATCACTGGTTAATGTAACTTCTTGCACCTGTACATTGTTGTGCAAAATAAGGATAGTAGTTTTTTCGGACGCACCTACCCATAATTTTGCATCGAATTTAACCGTGTAATTGCCGTTATTGTGGGATAAATCCAGCACGGGTGTAGTTATATATCCTTTTGCAGAAGCAGTACCTAATTTGGCGGTTTTATTCGCATGATAGATTTTATCGCCAGCCCACTCCTTTGTACTCATAAAATAATCGAGGCTATCAGACACATCGGAACTATGAGCACCTTGCGAATTGCTTGCAAAACTTGTTTTATAAAAACCCTCAAAATCCTCAGAAATCACAGTGGTATTTTTTGGCAAGCCATTTTTATACACATCAACAAAATAATTGGTAGCCTTGTACACCCCCGTCCATGATAAGGTAGCCGCATTGTTTTCAACATTTGATATGGGCTGTGCTTCTGGTTTGGCTACTGCCCTATTTAAGGATGTACCTGATAAAACGACAGAGACAGGTGTGGCTCCTCCTCCAGAAATAGTAAGAATAGCGGTAGCCTCTTTAACCTCGGTAGGCGAAAATTTAATCTTAATAGGATATGCATTTGGTTGTTCTGCATTTGTTTTAGAAACAGTAGTTTCAGCCAAAGAAAAATAACTATTCGCATCATCTGTGATGGAAAGAGATAAGCCTTCTGATAAATTCAAACCTCTTATATAGACCGTTTCCTCTATCTCATCATCTTCAAAAATAGCAGGAAATTGTATCGTATCGTCCTGCCACGGAGAAACTATGGTGGGTTCTGTTATTACACTAGAAGTGTAGAATACATCTTGTTGTTTATTTCCCCAAATATAATCTACTAGTTGAGGGTAATCGATAAATGGATTTCTATTCTGTTGAACAAGATATACTTGTTCGTTCCTATCTATTTCAAGCTGCGAAACTGGGTCATTAGTATGCCACTCTAACAACAAATCGATAGCCCAAGTCTTGAAAACAGGATAGGTATTATTGTCTAACATGGGCGAATCCCATACGCCAAACAACTGCTCATAGGCTGTTACAACATAAAAATAAGCCCGAGCAAAATCGCCTTTGTATTCGTCTGCAGGCTCAAAAACGGTTCCTGAATATCCCGATATTACAGAGGGTCCAACTTTACTTACCCCATTAGAAAATGAAGGATTAGTAGAGACTTTCCCTAATGGATTATTGCTTTTGGCTATATTAGCACTCCTATCGCTAGGATAGAGGTGATGCAAATCTGAATACACTGGATAAAAAGTGCCTCCACCCCACCAGCTTTTTGGAAAAGCATGTTCCCTATCCATTTGTGATGATTGGGAAAAAACATATTCGGTAGATGAATAACGGTCTAACACACGATTGTTATCCAATGCATCTGTTTGCTGAAAATAATTCCAAAGCTCATCATATAACAAAAATTGATGCTTACTCGCCCTTCGTTGCAATGCAGTTTTTAAATGTTCTCTACTTAATCCTTCAGCTGATAAATAATAAGCATTATATGATTCAGCATAAAAAGAAAAGATACTAATCAAAAGAAATAAGAAGCAAAAAAATAATTTTCTCATAATGCTGTGTACTTTAAAAAAATATTATTTCACAAAGAAGGTAGTTTTACTTAACATTCCGTTGTCTTTTACGTGCATAATATAAATACCTTTATGCAAATCTTTAATAAAAAACTGATATGGAGGAGAAAACACGCCTCTACGAATTATTTTTCCTGACACATCTTGAATAACAAACCTAATATCTGCATCCGACTTAATATCACAGAAAAAAAAATTAGTGTCGCTTGCTGGATAAATACTGAATAAATTTTCTGTTGTTGTTTTTATTGATGTTGGCTGACGCCATTTTTCAGATTGTTTATTTCCCCAAATATATTCGACCAATTCAGGGTGATCAATAAAAGGATTACGGTTATTTTGTACGTATGTATAAACGGCATTATTTCTATCTATTTCTTTTGCAGATACGGGGTCTTGTCTATGCCACGCAAGTAGCATATTGATATACCATGACTGAAAAACAGAACTCGTATTTGATGCTAATATAAAGCGTGCATTATTCGGTTTTGTTCCCGTCGAAGTGGTATACCATTGCGGTATAAGATGTTGATAACGAGTAGCTATATAAAAATAAGTACGTGCGATATCACCCTTGTATTCATCTGCTATTTCAAAAGCCTGACCATCGTATCCTACAACAGAAGAATAGCCTAATTTAGAACCGTTTGAAGTAGGATTGTCGTCATTATTTTTTGGAATTATTGTTCCAACATTCGCATATACATTATCATTTCGGAGCACGCTATTTACCCTCCCACTCGCAGGATAAATATGAAACACATCGGTATATACAGTATCAGATAATGCTGTTCCTCCGCCCCAGAAACTTTTAGGAAAAGAATGTTCTCTGCTATAACAAAAACACTCCGTATACCCCATTCCCGTAGAACCACATTGATAGCCCTCTACATAATCAGGATGGACGCCATAATTAAATGGGCACGAAGTATATATGCACCAAACGGTTCCATTTTGTCTCAAATCTGTTTTTTCATAGGCTTGCCAAATACCTGGTGTATAGCTTACCCTAGTATGCCCGCGTATTATTTTGTGTAATGCTGTTTTTAGTTCATATTGTTGTTTTCCCTCTGCTTCTTGGTAATACACATCACTATCAAACTCTGATGCATGTACATAAAAGAAAACACAAAAAAAAGTTATGTATGTAATAAAAAACTTCATTGCATGTACCAAAAAATTAATTGCTATTTACAAGAACTTTATACGAATACGACACACCCTCTACATATATCTGTAACACATACATACCCGACTGTAAAGCACGAACATCAATACTCCAGTTAGAATCAAACACTCCGCTAGCAAGCACTTTTTTATCTACAGAATACAATACGTATTGCACATTTTTAGTAGTGTCAACGTGTACATAGAGTATATCAGAAACAGGATTAGGATACACAAAATACTGAAAATTTGGATCTTCGTCTAAGGAGGTAGGATTCCATGATAATGACTTTTTTGTTCCCCAAATATACTCAGCTAATTCAGGATAATCGATAAACGGATTGCGGTTATCTTGGTGTGCATATATCGCATTATTACGGGTTACCTCTTTAGGCGAAACGGGGTCTTGTCGGTGCCATTTAAGAAATAAATTGACAGCATAATTAGTTAAGCCTAAATTGTCATAACTAAACACTTTGTTTCCCCACTCTTCACATCTTGGCAAAGGCTTTAAAGGATTAGGTTCAGGTTCTACTTTAGCATAGCGTGTAGCCATATAAAAATAGGTACGAGCAAAATCACCCTTATATTCATCTACAGGTTCAAACACTGTACCCGAATATCCTGAAAAAGTTGAAGAGCCAACTCTTCCTTTAGCTTTATTATCAAGAATTGTGCCACCAGAACATTCTCCAAAAGGATAATTACCGCGTTGATTATTTACCTTGCCATCTGTTGGGTAAACATGAAAGGCATCGGATACCATTGGCGATTTTTTGTTAAACCAACTTTGCGGAACACTGTGTTCGCGATTGTAACAATCACATACTTTGGTGTAATTTCCACACGTTTTATTGTGGTGTGTCCAGCTGCAATATGAATACATATCCCACACTTTGTTGTCGGCAGTATTATCACTTGTTGTGTACACATTGTACAAACCATCATACGATACAATAGTATGATTATCAATAATACCTTGTAAAGCTTTACGCAATAGTGAATCGCTTTTATTATATGCAGGTTGGTAATAATTGATAGGCGGTTGGGCAAATATACTTACTACATACAGTAAGAATGCTCCTACAAATAGATGTTTCATAACATTTAAAAATTACAACTTGTTTAGATGAATCATATCACCATTTTATCAGAAAATGATTCCTTTTTACATATTTACAGCACGTATCAAACCTGTTACACGTGTACTGATTACTCACAAATGTACTTGTTTAAATTTGTAAAAACAAAAAATATCAACGAATTAACTTATTAATATTTGATTAAGTATCGTATAAATTGTAATTTTGTGAAGAAAATATATACAATGAGGGCTGTTATACAACGTGTTTTAAAGGCATCTGTTACCATCAATAAAGAGGTACATTCTGAAATATCTCAGGGTTTGTTGCTATTTGTTGGCATAGAAGATTTGGATACAGAGCAAGATATTGATTGGTTAGTGGCTAAGATTGTAAACCTACGTATATTTTCTGACGACAAGGGATTGATGAATAAATCTGTGCTAGACTATGGTGGAGACATATTGGTGGTAAGCCAGTTTACGCTATTTGCTCAAACAAAAAAAGGAAATAGACCATCGTTTATTAGAGCCTCTAAACCTGATATCGCTATACCGATGTATCAACTTTTTTGCCAGAAATTGAGTAATTGTTTGGGTAAGGAAGTAAAAGAAGGTATATTTGGAGCAGATATGCAGGTGTCGTTGGTTAACGATGGACCTGTAACAATTTGGATAGATACAGCACATAAAGAATAATAAGTAACTTAATAAACATACATATGAAAGATTTTAAAACCCTGTTTTCGCAATACAATTGCAAACTCGCCGACGATACTGTTGCTACTAAAACATCCAAAATAATAGCTGATAATTTTGATACAAACAATACGAGTGAGGTGTATAAACAGTTGTTTTCGTTTATTGACTTAACTTCGCTCAATAGCACCGACTACGAAGAGCAAATACAAAAATTTACAGAAAAAGTGAATACTTTTCCCACTGATTTCCCTGAAATGCCGAATGTAGCGGCTATATGTGTGTATCCATCGTATGCCGAAACAGTAAAAAATACCTTGATTGAAGATGTAGAAATAGCGGCTGTAGCGGCTGGTTTTCCTTCGTCACAAACTTTTTTAGAAATAAAAGTAGCTGAAACAGCCTTGGCTGTGCATGCAGGTGCTTCTGAAATTGATATTGTAATCTCTATAGGTAAGTTTTTAAACAAGCAATACGATGAAGTATTTGAAGAAATTGAAGAAATAAAATCCGCTTGCCAAGCTGCTCATTTAAAGGTAATTTTAGAAACAGGAGCCTTAGCAAAAGCCGAAGAAATAAAAAAAGCATCTGTATTGTCGATGGCTGCAGGTGCTGATTTTATTAAAACTTCTACAGGCAAAATGAGTCCCGCCGCTACCTTAGAGGCTGCCTATGTAATGTGCGAAGCCATCAAAGAATTTTATGAAAAAACTGGCAAAAAAATTGGTTTTAAACCTGCCGGTGGCATTGTTACCACCAAAGATGCAGTAGAATATTATTGTATTGTAAAAGAAATTTTAGGCGACGAATGGCTCACCAAAGACTTATTCCGCCTAGGTGCTAGCCGCCTTGCCAACAACCTATTAACTGCCATTTACAAAGAAGAAATTAGTTATTTTTGATTTGAATTATATAAATTGAAAAAGCAGAACGTTTGTGTTCTGCTTTTTTTTGTTTTGATGGTCAATTTATTTATTGGCATTATCTGTGAGTCGCTATTGATATTATTTTAAAAATATCTTGTCCTGCTTTTAAAGCATCTATAAGCTGTTTGAACATAAACGCTGTTTCCATATTCGTTTTTTCTTGAATCATCAAAAGACGTGCAATTAAAATAAGAAATTTAATACTATACTCACCTTTGTCTGCAAGAGATTCATAGTTTAACGCTTCTATGTTTACTTCTGTCAATAAACGATCAACATCTAAACGATTTCTTCTTTCTACCTCAGTACGTAATGGTACCGTTTGTGTGTCCCAAATCATTGTCAAAAAATCAAGAAATCGTTTTGTCTCTTCTTCGTTAGAATGCATTTTTAGCAAAACATCAACAGCCCAATGTATATGCTTTGGGGTTCTAATGTTCGACCATCCCGATTTTTTTGAATCGTCTCTTTGCCTATATTTTAATAGTAAATCAAACTCAGAAATTTTTCCTTTATAAACAGCTAACACATATTTACCATTTACGGGAAATACAGCAAGAGGCTCTTTCCCTCTTGATAACATATTCGGTAAGCTCATAATAGTAATTCTTTTGTATAGTCAACTTTTGGTTCTTCAACCAAGAATAATTCCAATTCCTTCTTATTGGTAAAACCTCGTATTTTTTGTTTGTAATTAGCCGCTAACATAAGATTTTCAATCTCTAGTTTTCTATTTTTGCTGATAATCAAAAATTCTTCTTCTTGGTCAATTCCTAAAAACTTTCTATTTGCCAAATTAGCTGCAATTCCTGTTGTACTACTGCCTGTAAAAGGATCTAATATCCAAGCGTTTGGACGCGTTGAGGCTAGTATAAGTCGTGTCAAAACAGACAACGGTTTTTGTGTTGGATGTTTGCCACACGATTTTTCCCAAGGAGCAATTGCGGGGAGTTTCCAAACATCTTTCATTTGTTTGTCTCCATTTAGTTGTTTCATTAACTCATAATTAAAGTAATGAGGAACTTTCTCGGACTTTCGTGCCCAAATAATCTGCTCGGTTGAGTGAGTAAAAAAACGACAAGAAAAGTTAGGCGGTGGATTTGTTTTCTCCCACGTAATTACGTTCAAAATTTTAAAACCTAATTCCGTTAGGATCTGACCAACTGAAAATATATTATGCATAGTGCCACTTATCCAAATAGTGGCATCGTCTTTCATTTTGTCTCGCACTAATGAAAGCCATTTGCGATTGAAGTCATTTATAAAATCAAACCCTTCTGATTTATCCCAAAATCCCTTATTAACGCTTACAATTTCACCATTTTGAATACTTAAACCATTATTAGACAAGAAATAAGGTGGATCAGCAAAAACCATATCAAATTTATGGTCAAATTTGGGCAACAAATCCATTGTATCTCCGTGAAGAAGATAGAAATTTTTATCGGTTGATTTGAAGTAGGGACTAATCATTAGTCAACTTAAAGTTATCTTTAAATTGTTCGAGAGAATGTACAATTAACTTATCGTTAAAACCTTCATTAATATCAACCCATCTTATCAATGCATCATCTCCGTTAAAATCAAAAATAGGATCTATTTCAACACACAATCCACAATAATACCATGTTAATGATTCTTCAACAGAAACTAAATATTCGTATAATGATTTGATTTTGTTTGGAATATATGTGGGATTTTTTATATCAACTTGCATATTTTCATCTTAAATTTTTCTATACAAATATAGTGAAAAATAATGATAAAATATAATTTTTACCCAATTAAATCTGTTATTATAAATTATTATTTTGGTATAGGTAACCCTAATTTTGATAGCGGAATATATTCAAAAAAGTAGAAACAATGAACACTATGAATGTAATTTAAAACATCTTTATATTCAGGTTTTCTAAACCAATCACTTAAAAGATAAATGTATTCAACTTCGATATTTGCTGGTGCTAATAATTTTTGATATTGTTTACGTTTAAAATCACATGTTTGAAGTTTTTCATCTACAGAACCCGCAACTTGTTGAAATTTACATTCAATAATAAACAAAGTATTTGCAATAATTACAAAAATACTATCATCTGGTAATAACCTCTTTGAAATCAAAGTTTTCCATTCAATTTTTAATTCTTCTAAAAATTTATAAAACCCATGTTTTTTAAATATTCTTCCAACTAATTTACCATGAAAAAAAACCTTGCCATTTTCAACTTTGTACCCTTTTTGTAAATTTAAAAAATCTGACAAATCAGTATGGCCTTCAAAAACTAGTCCTGTTTTAGTATTTCCTCCTCCTTTTCCTCCAAATATCATATTGTTATTGTTAAATTAGTATTTGTTATTAATAACTCCGTTAATTCACCTCTTTTTTCAGGATTAGCATTAATATTTCTTCTCGCTTTCACTCTTAAAATTGAAAACTTTGAATAAATATCATCAAAGAAATTATTATTCACATCTTTTCCTTTTACATCTGAATTACTCAGTAACCATTTGTGTCCTAATTTTTCGAGTTTATGGCAAAAATTTCTTAATCTAATTTGCTCTTTATCGTTAAATTCATCTTTAGAATAAGCATTAAAACTTGATGTTTCACTTAATGGTTTATAAGGTGGATCAAAATAAAATAATGAATTATTAGTTACGTAATTGAGGGTTAGTTCAAAATCACCACACAAAATTTCTACATTTTGTAAAGCTTTACTCACTGCTACTATATTTTCCTTATCGCAAATGGTAGGTCTTTTATAACTTCCCATTGGTACATTAAATTCATTGTTTTTATTCACTCTATATAAGCCATTGAAACAGGTGCGATTAAGAAAAATAAATAAGGCTGCTTGTGTTATAATATCTTCTTTTCTAGTATTATATAAAGTTCTTTTTTTATAGTAATACTCTTTTTTTTCATCAATTTTATCTTCTAATAGATAAAATTCATTTTGAAATAATTCCAATACTTGAATTAATTTATGTGGATAAGTAGCAATAACTTTATATGTATTAATTAAATCTTCGTTAATATCATTAATAATAGCTTTCTTTAAATTAGGGAAGTTATTTAACATCCAAAAAAGTACAGCACCACTGCCCACAAATGGTTCAATATAGATAAATTCATCTTTCAATAAATTTTTAGGCAATGCCTTTTCTATATCAGCAATAAGCTGTGTTTTACCGCCAGCCCATTTTAAAAATGGTTTTGCAACTGTTTCTTTCATGATTTTTTAATAACTTTTCAAAAGTAATTAAAATCTTTCAATAATAAAAATACCAATTCCTCCTACTTACTCATTTCCAACATTTTCAAAATGGGTTTTACGGCTTTTTGTCTGATGGTTTCTTCTACTTGAATTTCGGGTGTTTCGTTTAGTAGGCAGTTATATAATTTTTCGAGGGTATTAAGTCGCATAAAGTTACATTCGTTGCAAGCACAGGTACTATCGTTGGGTGGTGCAGGTATAAATATTTTACTTGGGTTTTGTTGTTTCATTTTGTGCAAAATACCACTTTCGGTAGCTACTATAAACACATTGCAATCTGAAGTGCCTGTATAAGCTAATAGAGCAGAGGTAGAACCAATATAATCGGCTACGGTAAGCACAACCTTCTTACACTCTGGATGAGCTAAAATTTGGGCTTCTGGGTGTTGTTTTTTAAGAGCAAGTATTTTTTCTAACGAAAACTGTTCGTGTACATGACAAGCTCCATCCCACAACACCATGTTTCTACCTGTAACACTATTGATGTAGTTTCCTAAATTTTTATCTGGTCCAAAAATGATTTTTTGCTCTTTCGGAAAGCTATCCACTATTTTATGTGCATTGGTAGATGTTACTACTACATCAGTTAAAGCTTTTACCTCAGCGGTAGTATTTACATAAGATATCACTATATGGTCAGGGTGTTGTTGTATAAATTTTTCAAAATCACTTGCTTTACAACTATCAGCCAATGAGCATCCAGCTTCCATATCGGGTATTAGCACTTTTTTGTTTGGAGACAATATTTTAGCTGTTTCTCCCATAAAATTTACCCCGCATAATACAATAATGGCAGCATCGGTACTAGCAGCCCATTGTGCCAATGCCAAACTATCGCCCACAAAATCGGCTATATCTTGTATATCGCCTGTTTGGTAGTAGTGAGCCATAATAATGGCATTCTTTTCTTTTTTGAGTTTTGTAATCTTTTCTTGTAGGGTCATTTTCGTTATTGTTATTATCAACAGTATTCTTTATTCTTTTATTTATTTAAAAAAGTTATAAAAAAGAATGATAAGAATAATAGGGTGTTGATAAGGTTTATAAATAAAACACTAAAAATTTGCATTATTAAAATACGGTGTAATATACAGAGTATTTCAACAGATAATTAACAGTATAATATGCTGATAAAAAATGTATTGATTAGGTTATTAACATATTGTTTACAACTACAAATGTAGTAAACTTTTCGTTTTTTTATGGTTAATAACTGCTCTTTTTATTGTTCATTACTTTTTTTTAAAATACATAACTATATTCTTGTTTTATAAAATATTTGTATAGTAAACATCATAATTTACAACTACAAATTTTTTTATCATTTTTTACTCTCTATTTTATTAACAGCTTTTAAACAATAAGTACAGTATTACTAACAGTGCAAACGCTTGCGTAAATAATTATGCAAATTATGCTTAAATTTGATACAATATCCTATAAATCAGTATACTTTTGTAGTGTGATTTTCAAAGTATTTGATTTAAGGTTAATAAAAAGGGATTAATACTAGCAAGGTATTAGTCCCTTTTGTGTTTATACTACCGAGTAAATATTACCTGGTAAACATTTTATTACACCTTTAAATTCCATAGAAAGCAATATGGGCGATAAATCTTTTATGCTTTTGCTTATTTTTATCGCCAACACATCTATATGAACGACTTTATTTTGTTTGATAATTGTAATAATTTCTTGTTCTGTATCGGATAAATCTACAAACAAAGATTGTTGTTGTTCTATTTTTTGGCTTGTTTGTTCTTTTGTCCAACCCATAATATATTCAATATCAGAAGCACTATTCACTAATGCTGCTTTGTGCTGTTTTATTAGGTTATTGCAACCTACCGACCATTCATCAGTACATTTACCGGGCACAGCAAACACATCTCTGTTATATGAATTAGCTATTTCGGTAGTAATAATAGCACCACCACGTGCAGCACTTTCAACAATAAGTGTAGCGTCTGTTGTACCTGCGATAATGCGATTTCGACGCACAAAATTAGGCTTATCTGCATTTGTTTCGCTCGGAAATTCTGTAAGTAAACCACCTGATGTAAGTATCTTTTTGGCTATTGTAGCATGTTGAGCAGGGTAAATTCTGTCTAAACCATGACCCAATACAGCTACAGTTGGTAAGTGCATGTGTAAGGCTTCTTTGTGAGCACAAATATCTATACCATAGGCTAAACCACTAATGATGCACAAATCAGGATGATTGTTTGCTAACTCTTTAATAAGTTGAGTACACATTGTTTTGCCATATTCAGTTGCATTGCGTGTGCCTACAATGGCTAAGGTTTTTTGTGTATTTAAATTTGTATTTCCTTTATAATACAACAGAATTGGAGCATCTGGACATTCTTTTAATCGTTCTGGATAATTCTTATCGGTATAGAAAAGAGGTGTAATGCCATGTTTAGTGATAAATTGAATTTCTTTGGTGGCTTTTTCGAGTGCAGCATCTTTTTGTTCAAGAATGCTTTTGCTTAACAGAATCCCAATACCCGGTATTTTTTGTAAAATATGCGATTTTTGATGAAATATTTCTTCAATATCACCCACATAGGCGAGTAAATTTTTACTATTTATACTGCCTAATCCTTTAATTTGAGTAATGGCTATTTGGTATAGAAGTTTGTTATCCATTTCTTTTTTTCTTAACAAACCATGTAATACTACCAAAAGCAAGTAAACAGCCAAGTATATTTGCCAAAAAATCGTACCAACTGCTGGTGCGAGGAGGGAAAAACTGTTGCAATATTTCCATCAAACCTCCATATAGAATGCTAATTAACAATACAAGAAGAAATGATGACGTATTATTTTTTCTTTTTTTTGTGTCAAGTAGGGCTACTGCTGTTAGCGTAGTATACAGAACAATGTGTATCCATTTATCTACAAAAGGAATAGGAGGTAGTTGAATGGTGCTATTTGGTTTGAATAGCGACAAATACGCAATGAAGATTGCTGTTACAATGGTTTTCCAATATGAACGTACAAATTGTAGCATTGCAGAGTTGTTACACATCAATTAATGTTTCTAAAATAGAATCGGATACAAAAATACCTTTTTGAGTAAGACGCACAAAATTATCTTTTTCACAAAGCATGTTGGTATGTACGTATGGTTGGCATTGTTGGATAAAATAACTTCTTGATTTTTCTCCAAATAGCGTAGTAAGTTTTTGCAAATCAACCCCTTTGCTAGTACGAAGGGAGGTGATGATAAAATCGTTGTATTTTTCTTTTTCTGTTAAAAATTCAATTTCGAAAAATGATTTATTTTCTTCAATCTGTTTGCAATAGGTAATTACAGATGCGATGTTCCATTGCCGAGAAGCTATGTTGTAGGAATGAGCCGAAGCACCCAATCCAATATAAGGTGTATTTTTCCAGTACGATGAATTGTGTTTTGATTCGTAGCAAGGGAGTGAAAAATTTGAAATTTCGTATTGATTATAACCAGCCTCGGTTAACGACTGTATAAGGATTTCATACAATTGAATACTTTCTTCTTCGTCTTTTTCGGTGATTATTTTATTTGTTTTTTGCTTGTAAAAGAGTGTGCCAGGTTCGTAAGTTAAATGATACGCCGAAATATGTTGCACATTCATCGAAATGGCTAGTTTTAATGTTTCCCTCCACGTTTGTATTGTTTGGTTGGGTAGGGCGTACATCAAGTCGATGCTGATATTCGAAAAGCCATGTTGTTGAGCCAAATTAACTGCCTCGATGGCTTGTTGGGCGGTATGCCTGCGTCCTAAAACAGTAAGTTCGTGGTCGAAAAACGATTGAATGCCCATACTCAATCTATTACAACTTATGGATTTGAGTGTATCTAACAACAAATCATTCACGTCATCTGGATTCACTTCCACGGTTATTTCAACTAAGTTGTGTAGCGAAAAGTGAGTGCTAAGAGCATTATAAATTTGTTCAAAATCGCTAGTATTGAGCAAGCTCGGTGTTCCACCCCCAAAATACAACGTTTCAATAGTTTCATTGGGAGCAAGATAGTGTTTTCGGAGTTCAATTTCTTTGCATAAGGTATCTACATACCGTTGTTTGAGTTGTAAGTTGGTATGCGAATAAAAATCGCAATATCCACACCGTTGTTTGCAAAATGGTATATGTATATAAATACCTGCCACAGTGTTTTATTTAATGTAAAAACTTTCTGAACCAATTAAGTTACCATCAATAAAAATAGTTACTTCGTATAAGCCAGTTACTAGTTCTTCGTCGGCAATGTTGTAGTAAACGCAAGTAGAAAGATTGTTTCCTGTATATTCAATTTCCTTTTTGCACGAAAAATCAATTTCTTTATCCTCGAAAGCAAATACACTACTTTGGTTATTTTTCATTACGTTTCCTTGTGGGTTGGATATGCGTAAATATGCCGATTTTAGACCAGTGCTAGTCGTTTGGTTTTTTGATAGCGAGAAACATATTTCAAAAGCGGCTATTCTGCTTCTTTTTTTCGTTTCTCTCCCTTTATCATTTAAGGTGTTTAGGCGAATATTGCTTGCTTCTAAAATCGCTGCAAGGGTTATTTTTTTATCCAATTGCGAGGCTCTTTCTTCCAATTCTTTAGCCGTTTGCACTACCTCTTCGTATTGTTGTTGTACTTTTTTGTTTTCGCGTACTAGTTTTTTGTTTACATTGCTTAGCGAATCTACTCGGTTAACGTACACCTGCAATACCGACCTTACGCTACCCAGTTCATTGCGCAATTCTCGTATGCGACGAGCATTGGTAGCTTTTACTGTACGCAACTCTTCGAGCAGTTGGTTAACTTTTTGTTTTTCGTTTTCTATCAAAAACAAGAGCGAGTCATTGCCTGGTTTGAAATGATAGTTTTCGTATTCTAGTGCCAAATTTTCAAATTCGTCAAGCGATTCTTGTTTACTAATTTCTAGTTCTGCAATTATTTGGTTAAGTTCAGCCTCTTTTTCGTTGTTTTTTTTACGTTCATATACAAATAAAAACGTTACTACAACAAATATTGCAATAAAAAGTGCAGAAAAACGTATGATGGTGCTTTTGTTCATGACAAATTATGAAGATTTCTGAAATTGATGCAAAAGTAGCAAAAAAGCATCGTATCAACAACATATTGTGCTACTATTGCTCATAATAAATATGAACGATAGCAAAGAAATGAAAAAAGTTATGTCTTTTTTATTACCTTTGTCTTCTCAAAATTTTAACTCAAGTATCATGGCTTTACAATGTGGAATAGTTGGACTACCCAACGTGGGAAAATCGACCCTTTTTAATTGTTTATCAAACGCTAAAGCCCAAGCGGCTAATTTCCCTTTTTGTACAATAGAACCGAATGTGGGTGTTATAACAGTGCCCGACGAAAGGCTAAATAAATTAGCAGAATTGGTTAAACCGCAACGCATAGTGCCAACTACAGTGGAGATTGTAGATATTGCTGGTTTGGTAAAAGGAGCAAGCAAAGGCGAAGGGCTGGGCAATAAATTTTTAGCCAATATTCGCGAAACAGACGCTATTTTGCACGTATTGCGTTGTTTCGAAAACGAGAATATAACCCACGTGGATGGGTCAATTAACCCCGTTAGAGACAAAGAAATTATTGATACAGAATTGCAACTAAAAGATTTAGAAACAGTAGAATCGCGTATTGCAAAAGTGCAAAAACAAGCACAAACTGGTGGCGATAAAACAGCTAAAGCCGTATACGATATTTATGTACAATACAAAGAGGCGTTGTTGCAAGGCAAATCTGCCCGAACTGTACAGTTAGATAAGGAACAAGCTAAATTGGTAAAAGATTTATGTTTGCTTACCAATAAACCCGTGATGTACGTGTGCAACGTTGACGAAGCGTCTGCTGTAAAGGGCAATGCGTACGTAGATGCCGTGCGTGAGGCGGTAAAAGATGAAAATGCTGAAATATTGCTTGTTGCAGCGGCTACCGAAGCAGATATTGCCGAATTAGAAACTTACGAGGAGCGTCAGATGTTTTTAGAAGAAGTGGGATTATCGGAGTCGGGTGTAGCACGATTAATTAAATCGGCTTACAAATTGCTAAATTTAGAAACTTATTTTACGGCAGGAGTACAAGAAGTGCGTGCATGGACCTACGAAAAAGGTTGGAAAGCACCACAATGTGCAGGTGTTATTCATACCGATTTTGAAAAAGGTTTTATTAGAGCCGAAGTAATTAAGTATATTGATTTTACAACCTTGGGATCAGAAGCCGCTTGCAAAGAGGCTGGAAAAATGAGCGTTGAAGGAAAAGAATATGTTGTACAAGATGGTGATATTATGCATTTTAGGTTTAATGTGTAACAAAATATCTGTTTAATAAAAGAATCAAAAAGGGGGAAACATTGTTTCCCCCTTTTTTTGGTACCCCTATAAAAAACAAAAGGTAGTCTCGCCTGACTACCTACTTGCTAACCTTAAAATCAAATACTATGAAAAAATCATATGCGAATATACGGGCAAAATACAATTAACTACAAAATATTGGTTTACTAAGTCTTTAAATTAACAGATTTTTGGCTTCATATTACAAAATTGTTACAAATATTGTTACACAACATATTTTCACTATTGTTTTTTTACTAACTATTTCCTACATTGCAAGGCATTTTTTTTGCTTTCGAGGGATTCGTTTACAACAATTTAGTAACCTTAATACCAATAATTGTATGAAAGTGTATCAAACAAATGAAATTAAGAATATCTCACTTGTGGGATCTTCTGGCTCAGGAAAAACCACGCTCACTGAAGCAATGCTCTTTGAGAGTGGAGTTATAAAACGTAGAGGCAGTATTGAAGCAAAAAATACGGTTTCTGATTATTTTCCTGTCGAACATGAGTATGGTTACTCTGTTTTTCCAACTGTTTTTCATTCTGAATGGATGGGCAGAAAGCTGAATATGATAGATTGTCCAGGTGCTGACGACTTTGTGGGCGGTTTGATTACTTCGCTTAGTGTTACCGACACTGCGTTAATGCTTATTAATGCACAACATGGTGTGGAAGTGGGTACGCAAAATCAATACAGGCAAATAGAGAAACTTAAAAAACCATGCATATTTGTCGTGAATCAACTTGACCATGAAAAAGCAGATTTTGATAAAACAGTGGATGATTTGCGTCAAAATTTTGGCAATAAAGTGGTACTTATTCAATATCCGATTCAAACGGGACCTGCTTTTAATGCCGTTGTAGATGTATTGCTAATGAAGTTGTATACGTGGAAACCTGATGGTGGCGTACCAACGATTAGCGATATTCCAGCCAATGAACTTCAACGAGCTTCCGAATTGCACAATATTTTAGTGGAGGCAGCTGCAGAACATGAGGAAAATTTGATGGAAAAATATTTTGCCGATGGTAATTTGACTGAAGATGAAATGCGTATGGGTATTCGTTTTGGCTTGGTGCATCGTGATATTTTTCCTGTTTTTTGCATTAGTGCTGCCAAGGATATGGGCGTGCGTCGTTTGATGGAATTTTTAGGGAATGTAGTTCCCTATGTTAGGGATTCGGCAGCTCCTGTAGCAAGCAATGGAGAAGAGGTTGCTCCATTACAAGAAAATAACGCTTCTATTTATGTGTTTAAAACCTCTGTAGAGCCTCATATTGGCGAAGTCTCTTTCTTTAAGGTGATGTCTGGAAAAGTAAAAGAAGGTGATGATTTGTATAATGCTACTCGCCAAAGCAAAGAGCGATTAACTCAAATCTACGCTGTGTGTGGAAGTATTAGAACAAAAGTGGATGAATTAGTAGCAGGCGATATTGGTGCCACAGTTAAGCTCAAAAATACGCGTACATCCAATACCTTAAACGGAAAAAATGCTGACTTACAGTTTGATTTTATTAAATATCCCGAATGGAAATTCCGTAAAGCAATTGCAGCGGTTAATCAGGCTGATGAGGAAAAACTAAGTGAGGTGTTAACTCGCATGCACGAGGAAGACCCAACTTGGATAATTGAATACTCTAAAGAATTAAAACAAACGATTGTTCATGGACAAGGAGAATTTCATCTCAAAACACTTAAATGGCGTATCGAAAATAACGATAAAATCTTGATTAATTATTCAAATCCACGTATTCCATACAGAGAAACCATTACGAAAACAGCTCGAGCGGATTACCGACATAAAAAACAGTCGGGTGGTGCGGGTCAGTTTGGCGAGGTACATTTGATTATTGAACCATGTGTAGAAGGTGTTCCTGAAAAAGAAGTGTATAAGATTAGTGGACAGGAAATAAAAATTTCTGTACGTGATAAACAAGAATATCCACTAGAGTGGGGTGGGAAGCTTGTGTTTATTAACAGTATTGTAGGTGGTGTGATTGATGCTCGATTTTTGCCTGCTATTCAAAAAGGAATAATGGATTGTATGGAGCAAGGTCCGCTAACAGGTTCGTATGCACGTGATATCCGTGTAATTGTGTATGATGGAAAAATGCACCCAGTAGATTCTAACGAAATATCTTTCCGTTTGGCGGGTAAATATGCTTTTAGCGAGGCTTTTAAAAATGCAGGACCAAAAGTATTAGAGCCTATATATGATGTAGAAGTGCTAGTGCCTAGTGCAAGTATGGGCGATGTAATGAGCGATTTGCAAGGACGCAGGGCGTTGATAATGGGAATGGAATCAGACAAAGGTATGGAAAAAATATTTGCGAAAGTTCCATTAAAAGAAATGAACAATTATTCCATTTCGTTGAGTTCTAATACTCGGGGAAGGGCTTCTTTTAGCATGAAATTTGCTTCTTACGAATTACTGCCTTCTGATGTGCAAGATGCCTTGCTTAAAGAGTACGAAAAGAGCAAGGTGGCTGAATAAATAATGATTTAGTTTTTGAACAAAAATAAGGCGTTTCAGAATTTCTGAAACGCCTTATTTACTATCTGTCATGTAAAATGCTATCTATTTAGTCGAGCGGAAATAACCCAAGGGCTTACTTGGCGAACAGAAGTTATTGCAAACTGACCTCCACCATTTTCGCTTTCGATAGTAGCTATGGCGGCAGACATTACTGCAGCTACTTCATCTTCGTCATCGTTGCTTTCTGCTGTCTCTTGTGCAGGTTTTGAAGATGCGACAACAGGAGTTGCTTGTTTTTTTTGTTCTTCTTTTACGGCTTCAAGCGTACCATTTTTACGCATTTGGAAGAATTTTTCTGCTACTTGTGGCAGTAAGGCATATGTTAGTACATCTTCCTCTTGTATCATCAAATCTTTAATAGCTTCGCGTGTTTTTTCCAATTCTGGAGCTATCAAATCAGCTGGTCGGCAGGTAATGGCTTCTTCATCTCCTAGAATTTTTTTTCTAAATTCGTCTGATATTGGAGCTGGAGTTTTACCATATTCGCCTTTAATAATACCTTTTGACTCTTGTGGCACCATTTTGTATCGTTCGCCCATCAATACGTTGAAAAGAGCTTGCGTACCCACAATTTGGCTCGATGGAGTAACTAGCGGAGGATAGCCGAAATCTTCGCGTACACGAGGTACTTCACGAAGCACTTCTTCGTATTTATCCATAGCGTTGGCTTGTTTAAGTTGCGAAACTAAGTTCGACAACATACCGCCAGGTACTTGATAAATAAGAGCGTTTACATCTACTCCCATTACTTTGGTATCCAACATGTTTGATTCGAGCCATTTTTCTTTCAACGGACGGAAATATTCGGCAATTTCGCTCAGTTTTACCAAATCTAACTCAGTATCCCTTTCATGTCCTTGCAATGAGGCAACAAGCGGTTCGGTAGGAGGTTGAGACGTACCCATCGCCATAGGCGAAATGGCTGTGTCCACCACATCAACGCCTGCTTCTATCGCTTTTAGCAAGGTCATAGAGGCTACACCACTGGTGTAATGCGTATGTAATTGAACAGGAATGTTAACGGTTTCTTTTATTGCTTTTACGAGTTCGTACGCATCGTATGGTTTCAACAAGCCAGCCATATCTTTGATACAGATGGAATGGGCTCCCATGTTTTCGAGCGTTTTAGCGTCTTTAGCAAATAGTTCTAAATTGTGCACAGGGCTAGTGGTATAACAAACGCACGCTTGTGCATGACCACCTTCTTTGATACATGCTTTAATAGCGGTTTCAATATTGCGAGGGTCGTTAAGTGCATCAAATATGCGGATGATATCCATACCATTATCAATCGCTTTTTGCACAAAATATTCCACTACATCATCGGCATAATGTTTGTAACCTAGGAGGTTTTGACCTCTAAGTAACATTTGTAAAGGAGTCTTTTTTACAACTTGTTTAATTTTCCGTAGCCTATCCCAAGGGTCTTCGTTTAGGAAACGGATACAAGAATCGAATGTAGCACCACCCCAAGCTTCGAGCGAGTGGTAGCCGATATTATCCATTTTTTCAAGAATGGGGAGCATATCTTCTGTACGCATACGTGTAGCTATCAGCGATTGATGTGCATCACGTAATACTGTTTCTGTAATTTTAACTTTTCCCATTGTTGTAGTGTCTTATTCTATGATGATTAATGTGTCTCCCGCAGCTACAGAATTGCCAACTTTTACTTTGATAGAGGCAATTTTTCCGCTTACTGGAGAGTGTAGGTTGTTTTCCATTTTCATGGCTTCAAATACCAATAGATTATCTCCTTCGTTTACTACGTCTCCTTCGTTTACCAACAATTTAATTATATTACTAGGCATGGGTGCCGCAACTTTATGACCATTTGCTCCCGCCACCGTTTCTTTAGGTTTTGATACAGTTACACTAGGTTTGATGCCAGAAGTTGTTTTTTGCGTTTGTACTTGTTGTTTTACTTCCACAACTTCTACTTCGTATTGTTTTTGGTTAACGGTAATGAGATACTTTTTCATGAATAAATTGTCTTTAATAATGTTTTAATTGGTATGTATGTTTTTATTCTCAGTAGGTTATCTTGTGAAGAGATAATTTATTATGCAAAAGTACAGTTTTTTTAGTAATCTGTTTTACTTTTAGAAAATATTAACGACCAAAACGCTCTTTTTTACCGAATTACATAGTTTTCAGTAGAAAAGAGCGTTTCTATTTTATAAGAATGATATAATATTTATTTTCTTTTTTTAAGAGTAAAATAAAATTCTAGTCCTCCTGTTTTTCTATTTCGGGCTTCGATAGTTCCATTATGAAACATAACAGCGTGTTTTACAATGGATAGTCCTAGTCCTGTACCGCCATTGCGTCTACTCCGTCCTTGGTCGATACGTACAAAGCGATCGAATATTTTTTCTAGATATTCAGGTTTTACGCCACAACCGGTATCATAAAACAAGAAATAATAGTAGTCAGCGTCTTCGTTGTAACACTTGATGCCGATGGTAATTTCTTCGCCAGCATAGTTGATGGCATTTTCGAGTAAATTACGAAATATGGCAAAAATAAGGCTTTTGTTTCCAACGATATCAAGGTTATTTTCCAAGTTGTTTTGAATGTCAACTTGTTCTGGATTAATACGAAAACTCAATTCTTCGATAGCTTCTTGTGCTAGTTCTCTTACGTTTACTTTTTCTTTTTCAAATACGGTTGCAGCTTCTTCCATTTTTGTAATTAAAGCAACATCGTTAATTAAATCAGAAAGGCGAAGAGTTTGGTAATACGAACGTTCAAGAAAATATTTTCGTTTGTCCTCAGATACAGGTTTGTCTCCAAGCAAAATTTCAAGATATCCACGGATGCTACTAACGGGTGTTTTTAGTTCGTGAGCAATGTTGTTGGTCATTTCTTGTTTTAACTCTCGGTTACGTTCTTTTTCTCGGTCAATTTTTCGTTTGCTTTCTTCTAATTGTTGGTATATGCCAATAATTTTATTTCCAATTTCGCCCGAGTCCGTATCAGGGAATGTTATACTTTTGTAGTTCATATCACCTTTTTCTACTGAAGTAACGAATTTCTTAAGAGAGCTCATTACGTTACCAAACTTATCAGTAGAATATATAAGAATAAAGAGTGTAGTTACAAACATTAAAATGATGATGTATAGGATGATACTATCACGATGTAAAAAATCATCCAATTTGATTGTATAGGGTAGAGATGTTCGTATGACAGATCCATCGTCGAGCATACGAGCATAATAGAGATAGTCTATTTTGGTAGATTCAGATGATCGTATGGCTGAGCCTGAGTTACGAAGTTTGGCTGCTAATACCTCAGGTCGATTACCGTGGTTTTCTGCCTTGGATATATCAAATGCGTTGTCATACGTTAGTACGCCTTCGCGATTAATTAGCGATACACGTAAATTTTCGGGCAATAATTTTATAACAGAAGCTGTATCTTTGGTTGATGCTAGGTAGTTTTCTACAACCTCTGTATATGCATGAAGATTAGAACGAAGGCTATCTGTTTTAAAACGTTTTTCACGGTTAAGTTGAATGCCAATATCTACAATTACATACAAACAGAATGCAATTAAACAATACACAATGAGTTTTCTTTTATACGTCATAGCTTAGTTATTATCGGGTTCAAAACTATATCCAAATCCGGCACGATTGATAATTTGATTACCAACAGTTCCAAGTTTTTTTCTCAAACGGGCAATATGCACATCGACCGTTCTTTCTAATACAAATGATTCATCATTCCACACATTATTGAGTATTTGTTCGCGGGTATGAAAACGACCAGCTGTTTGTACAAGCATATACAAAATTAAAAATTCTTTTTTCGTTAGAAAAATTGTTTCTCCTTGAATTTTAACTGTTTTTGTTTCGTCATCTATTACCAAATTTCCTATTTGAACCACGGAAGATTGGTGGGTGCTTGTTGTTTTTTTGGAAGCTCTTCGAGCTATGGCTTTCATCCTTACCAATACCTCTTTAAGAGAAAATGGTTTGGTAATATAATCATCTCCACCAATGCTAAAGCCCGTTATCAAATCATTTTCGGTATTTTTTGCCGTTAAAAAAATGATAGGAATTGTATTTTTCAATTCTGTACGTAATTTATTTGCCATTTGGTAGCCCGACATTCCTTCGAGCATTACATCAAGCAAAATCAAATCGTGTTGGTCAGAAAGAATCTGTAAAGCTTCTTCCGCAGAATGAGCTGTATCTACTTCATATCCTTCATTTTCGAGGTTGAAACGAAGGATTTCACATAAATCAATTTCATCGTCTACTACAAGAATCTTTTTCATGACGTTATTTTTTTTAATAGAGGTTGTGTTTTATGTCTTTTCCTTCTGTTAAAAAGATGACAGCTTCTGCTATATTGGTAGCACTATCGCCTACGCGTTCAATGTTGTACGAAATGCGTCCGATATTGAGCGAATCTGCTAGCATATGCGGATATTTTTCAGGAATTGTCATCGACAACATTTTTTTCTGCAAGTCAGCATGTAGTTTATCTACGATATCATCTGATGCAATTACATTTTTGGCGATATCTTGATCTTCTCTTAAAAAAGCAAAGATAGCATTTTGAATCATGTTATTGGCTTTTTCGTACAAAAATGTAACATCTGATTGATAGAGTTCGTAGAGAGAATCTTTTTCAAACAATTCAGTCATTCGTTTGCTGGTATTATACAGCAAGTCGGCAGCACGTTCCATGTCGCCAATCATATCAAAATAGGCAATAATACGGCGTAAATCGCTAGCTTTAGGCGAATTAAGAACGATTGTATTTACAATTTCTTCGCGGATGATTACTTCACTTTTATTGATTGATTTTTCGTTGATTTTGATTTTCTCAAACAGATTTGTATCATTGTTTCCTTTTATCTGTAGGGATAGCAATTCCAGTTGCTCAATTAACGTATCAGACATGTTTTTGAACTCTTCGTTCAAGCGGTTTAAGTATTCTTGTCGTATTGTATTCATAGTAGTATGGATTTAATTTATCAACCAAATTTACCTGTTAAGTATTCTTCAGTTCTTTTATCTTGTGGGTTTGTAAACATTTTTTTTGTTGTGTCGTATTCGATTAAATCTCCTAAATACATGAACATAGAATAATCAGAAATACGTGCAGCTTGCGACATATTGTGTGTAACAATGACGATGGTAACCTCTTTTTTTAGTTCTACCAGTAACTCTTCAATTCTATTGGTAGCTATGGGGTCTAGTGCTGAGGTTGGTTCATCCATTAATAATATATCTGGTTTTAGAGCCAAAGCACGAGCAATACATAATCGTTGTTGTTGTCCTCCAGAAAGGAAGGTTCCTTTTTTTTGTAACACGTCTTTTACTTCATCCCATAATGCAACATTCTTTAGGCTATTTTCAACAATTTCATCTTTTTCGTCTTTTGTTTTTTTAATACCATTGAGGGTATAACCTGCTATAACATTGTCATAGATGCTTAATGTAGGAAAAGGATTAGGACGTTGAAACACCATACCTGCCATACGTCGCACTTCTATGGCGTTCATTTTTAAGATATCTTTGTTGTTTAGTTTGATATCTCCAGTAATGGTAATGCCTGGATAAAGTTCGTGCATGCGATTGATTGCCCTCAGAAGCGTACTTTTACCACATCCCGAAGGTCCCATAATGGACGTGATAAGCCCTTTTTGTATATCAGCTGTAACCATATTCACTGCATTTTGTCCAGGAGTATAGGATATACAAACGTCTTTGAGTGTTAATATATTTTCTTTTATTGTATTCTCCATTTTTTAGCTATTTGTTTGGCGATAATATTGAGTGTTAATACAAAAATTAATAAAAATAGCGAAGCACTCCATACTAAGCTTTGTAAGTTAGGATCGTTATAAAATTCCCATATTAGTAAAGATACCGCTGAATTTGGTCGTGTTACGTCCCATTGTATCATCGTGCTTCCAAGTGCAGTAAGCATTAAAGGGGCTGTTTCGCCAATAACACGTGATACAGCAAGCAAAACGCCAGTAAATATACCCCCAAATGCAGAAGGTAACATCACTCGTAAAATGACAATTGGGTAGGATGTCCCTAGTGCTAATCCAGCTTCTTTCATTGTGTTAGGTATCATTTTCATGGTTTCTTCGGTAGAACGTATAATTAACGGTAGCATCATAACCGTAAGAGCGGCACTGCCTGCAAGAGCAGAATAACTTTTGAGTGGAATTACTACCCAAATAAACGCTACTACGCCCACAACAATAGAGGGTACGCCTTGTAATAGGTCTGTTAAGAATCGAATAATAGAGGCATATTTGCTTGTTTTGTATTCTGCAAGATAAATGCCAGCAAATATACCAATTGGAATAGCAATAAAAGTAGCCATTAGTACCATCAAAATGGTTCCCACAATACCATTTGCAATCCCTCCAGGTATTATTTCGCCCGAACGCAATGCTATTAATGCATCTAATGTGGTAGGAGTTGATTTTACAAAAAAATCACTTACTATTAGTTGTCGCCAGCCTTTTATCAGTACTTGACCAAGAATGGCAAATAAGGGCACAGCCGTAAGTCCTGCAAACAAGCAAACGAGCACATATAAAGATGCATTTTTGATTTTTCTATACGTAAACGTGTTCATAAGTTGTTGCGTTTAATAATCAGTTTACCAATAAAATTGATTATGGCTGTAATAAGAAAAAGTAACAAACCAACTGCAATTAGTGAAGATAATTTTAGTCCGTAAGCTTCTCCAAATTGATTAGCAATAATACTTGCCATGGTATTTCCAGTGTCAAAAATAGAGTTAGGTATACCGTTGGCATTGCCAATAAGCATTGTAACAGCCATGGTTTCTCCCAAGGCTCTTCCAAGTGCCAAAATATAGGAAGAGAAGATACCTGAACCAGAAATTGGCAAAATAATATGTTGGATTACTTCTGCACGCGTAGCACCCATACTATAAGCTCCTTCTTTCAAATCATTTGGAACCATTCTAATAAATTCAGCACTTAATGATGCTGCATAGGGTATAATCATAATCCCCAATACGGGCGAAGCTGTTAAAATTCCAAATCCTTGAGGGGAAAGACCTAACGACATAATAATAGGACGTAAGGCATAAAAGCCCCAAAGTCCATATACGATGGAAGGGATACCTGCTAATAAATCAACGATAGTGCCTAATAGTGACGCAATTTTTTTCCCTTTAAAATATTCACCAATAAAAAGAGCTACAGGTAACGAAAAGGGTAAACAAAATAAAATTCCCAAGATTGAAGTAATAATGGTGCCGATGATAAATGCAAGGGCACCATATTTTTCACTTCCCTCTGTTGGATTCCATTCTGAAGATGATAAAAATTCAAAAAAACCAAATTGTTTAAAGGCGGGTATAGCTCCACTCGTAAGTGAGTAGAGCATACCTCCAGTTATAATCAGAATGATTGAGGCGGCAAACCATAAAAGCGTTTTAAAGGCTTTATCAGACATGTCGTTGTATTGTTAGTTTATTATTCTATTGGATTACCTTGGTAGGTCATCTTTTTAATATTTGCTTTTGTTAAAGCAATTACAGCCTCTGAAAGGGGGGCATAATGAACAGTTTCTGTAAGTGATTGAGCTTTTTCGCTCAACAAGAAATGTAACAACTCAACAGTTGCTTCTGCTTTCTCTATACTACGATTGGCATAAGCTTGTTCTTTATATACAACTATCCAAGTGAATCCGCTAATAGGATACGAACCTGTGGCTTCTGAGTTTGTTATCATAACGCGCGTGTCAGCAGGTATATCGCCTTGTGCAGCAGCTGAAATAGATGCTGTATTTGGTTGTATAAATTCTCCTTTTGAGTTTTGAATAGATGCTATAGATAAGCCCAATGAAAAAGCATATTCCGAACCAATATAACCAATTGCTCCATCAGTTACAGCTACTGTTCCCGCAACTCCTGGATTGCCTTTTCCACCTACTCCTACAGTGAAATTAAGAGCAGTACCTTCACCCAGTGTATCTTTCCATGTAGGGCTAACTTTGCTTAAATAATTTGCAAAAATAGCGGTTGTTCCACTACCATCTGAACGGAATACGGGAGTAATTTTTTTAGTAGGTAATGTTACATCAGGATTTATGGCTTGTATCAATGAATCATTCC
>JAAYPI010000047.1 GCA_012519885.1 Bacteroidales bacterium | reverse complement strand
AAAGGTAAAAAATAGAATTGGAAAAAAAAATGCTTATTTCAAATTTATAAGAATTACACCATTGTTTCCTTGCACTCCATAAATGGCACAAGCAGAACCATCTTTTAATACTTGAACATCTTTTATTTCACTTAAAGGAATATTACTTACGGTATTTGTTGGAGTCCCATTCACAACATACAAGGGAGGTCCTTGTTGAGTTAAAGATTGAGTAGCACGTATAATTAACATTCCGTTACGATCTTGTCTTATTGAAGGCATTACTTTTAGCAGGGCTTCATTTAAGTTGGTTTCACCAGTTGCCAAAAGTCTTTCGCCAGAGATGGTATTAGGATTAATAGTTACATCTTCTTTTTTTATTCTTTGATAGCCAATATTTACGGTTTCATCGATGATTTCTTCTGCAGATATGGTATCTGCAATGGTAATCTTGATATTTTCAATTTCATTTATAGGGATGAGTATTTTATCTTGTAGTACGTTAATTATTAATGTGTCATGAGGATTTGCTGCATGTATGGAGAAATAGCCTTTGTTATTTGTAATTGCACCTGAAGTGGTTTGAGTTGTGCTCACCACCATGTTGCTTATCCCTCTTTTTTTGCTATCTAAGATGGTTCCATTTACTTTAAAAGTAGATGCAAAACTTAATTGAGATAAGAATAAGCTAAGTGCTAATAGTATAAGTTGATGTGTTTTCATTGTGTATGTTTTTTTAATTAATAACATAACTGGTTGTGTAATTTCGCCATTTCTCTAGTAAATCTTTCATGTCTTCAGGAATATCTGACGTGAAAAAAAGTTTCTCCTTAGATATTGGATGTATAAATCCTAGTGTTTGGGCATGGAGGGCTTGTCTCGGACAGGTATCAAAACAATTTTGTACAAATTGTTTATATTTATTAAAGGTAGTTCCTTTCAGAATACTATTTCCACCATAACGTTCGTCGTTAAAAAGAGGATGTCCGATATACTTCATATGAGCACGTATTTGGTGTGTTCGGCCAGTTTCTAAACGGCATTCCACAAACGAAACATAATTAAAATTTTCTATAACTTTATAATGAGTTACAGCGTGTTTTCCTTGTTCTCCATTTGGGAATACATCCATTTGCATTCTATCTTTTAGGCTTCGACCAATATTGCCTTTGATTGTTCCTTCGTTTTCTTGAAAATTACCCCATACTAGGGCTTTGTAAACTCGCTCTGTTGTTTTATCAAAAAATTGTTTGGCAAGATTTATTTTTGCGTATTCGTTTTTAGCAATTAGCAATAACCCAGATGTATTCTTGTCTATCCTATGTACTAACCCTAATCGTGGGTCAGTAGCATTGTAATTTGCATTGTTTCTAAAATAATACGCTAGTGCGTTTACTAAAGTGCCATCATAATTTCCGTGTCCAGGATGTACTACCATTCCTGCTGGTTTATTTATTACCATTAAATCATCATCTTCGTATACGATAGTAAGCGGAATATTTTGAGGTATAATTTCCACCTCTCTTGGAGGATAAGCCATTACAATCGTTATGACATCTTTGGGTTTAACCCGATAATTGGCTTTTACCGCGGTGCCATTTACTAAGATATTTCCAGCATCGGCTGCTTCTTGTATTTTGGTACGAGAACTATTTACGATTCTATCGTGTAAAAACTTGTCTATACGAACCAATCCTTGTCCATTATCGCTGACAAAACGATGGTGTTCGAATAGGGGTGATTCTGATGGATCTGTTAATTCGAGTAAATCTTCTTCTAATTCCTCTATCATTCTAGCTTAAAATAGTATATCTTCTTCTAGCGAAATTTCTTCTTCTGTATTATATTCTTGGGGTGTTTTAGAAAGCCAAACTTTTATAAATTCTCCAGTAGCTAATGATGCTTTTGCTCTAGGTTCTTGACGATATATACTGTATTTTTTTTCATCGGCGGTATTTAATGGTACCTCGTCATAAATTGCTTCATCTAAATTAAATCCACTTTCATTAGCAAGTTGCGTTGCTTTTTCGTAGGATAAATTTCTTACATCTGGTACAATTGCTAATTCTCCATTAAAACCATTTCCTACCACAAGTGTAAGGGCTGAACCTGCTGGAATTGTTTTTCCTATAGGAATTGAACTGTTATTTAGTTTTACGTCTAGCACAAGGTCTTTGTATTCTGAGTTTTTATATTCAATTTTTTTTATCACAAAATCAGCTGCTTCAAATAAGGATTTTGCTTGTCTTAACGACATATTTATTCCGTTTGGTAAGGGTAATAATTGTACTCCTTTTGCATTGATAGTTAAGTAAATCTTTCTATTTTTCTTTACAATTGATGAGGGAATAGGGTCTTGTTCGGCAACAAAACCGGGTGTCAATGCACGATTAAATATTGAATCAACAATTTCATACGACAGGTTGTTGGAGTTTAGTATTTTTTCCGCATCTGTAATAGACATGTTTTTTACATTAGGAACTGTTTCTTGTTTTCCGTGCTGTGTATATATTGATAAGCTAATGAAAGCGACGATACCGATTGCAATAAATGTTCCAAGGATAATAAGTAGGTGCTTTACAAAAATATTTAGAGGTTTACGTTTCATGTCTATATTGTTTCATTGTTACACACTATTGGCAGTTAATTATTCAGTAATTGGATACTGCAAAGATACGCTTTTTTTTGAATACAACGAAAAGAGAGTAAAGGCTTGTGCCTTCACTCTCTCATATTCATAGTACAAGAAAATAATTGTTATTTTCTCAAAGAAAGTTCGTCAGATACGGTTAGTTTTTTTCTGCCTTTAGCTCTTCTTGAAGCTAACACTCTACGACCATTAGCAGAAGCCATTCTTTCGCGAAAACCGTGTTTGTTTTTTCTTTT